>ONNL01000064.1 GCA_900319195.1 uncultured Ruminococcus sp.
CCCAAGGGCACTTCCGTTGGGCGTCCACCGGACACCCGCACCCTGCACTGCAGGGAGTCACCCTCGAGCTCCTTTCCTAAAACTTTAATTTGAAATTTTCCCCATATATAGCGCTCGTAGTCTTTTGGAACGGCACAGTGATGATGCGCTATATATGGGGAAAATTTGAAGCTGACGCTCAGAAACAGAATAGAGGAAAACATTTGCTGAATGGGACTCGTTCAATAAAATAAGCATAACTCCTATATTAGTTCCACGGGTATGCTCGGTGGTTTTATACTTGTAATGAAGGCTGAATTGTGGTATACTGTAAGAAAGGGGAGTGTGAGGAATGCTGAAACTGCGAAAGGCTCGGAGAGCCGACCGGAAACGAATAAAAGCACTGTATGATACGGCGTTTCCTGATGATGAAAGAGCACCGTATTTTTTGATAAGATATAAGGAACTGCTTGGAAAAGCGGAAATGCTGGTGTGTGAAAGTGACGGCGATTTTTCAGGATTTGCCTATCTCGTCACACTGCGTGATGTGATGTATCTGTTCTACCTTGCTGTTGAGAAAGGTAAACGCGGAAAGGGCATAGGGGGCGGAATACTTCACGAGCTGATACGCATGAACCCCGATAAGAGAATATTCCTTGCACGCGAACAGCTTGACGAGACTGCCGAGAATTACACGGAGCGCGTCAACAGGCATAATTTCTATCTGCATAACGGGTTCAGAGATGTCCCGTACTGCATAAACGAGGCAGATGTGGTCTATGATGTAATGTGTGCAGGAGAAGTTGTCACTCCTGAGGAATATGACGAGCTCATTACCGCGTGGGGCGGCAGGCGCAGACAGATAAAGTACCGAATGAGAATGTATGAAAACAACGGAGGACGAAATGAATAAATCGGAAGCGGAAAAGAAAATAGCTGAGCTCTCCGCAAAGCTTGAAAAATACAGCTATCAGTATTATGTTCTTGATGACCCCGAGATAAGTGACTATGACTTCGACATGATGATGCAGGAATTAAAGGGACTTGAAGCGGAATTTCCCGAGCTTGTCCTGCCGACATCACCGACGCAGAGAGTTGGCGGAGAAGCTCTCGGCAAGTTTGAAAAGGTCACGCATACCGTGCAGATGGCGAGCTTGCAGGACGTTTTTTCATTTGAACAGCTCAACGAGTTCATAGAGCGCTGTCATGCGGAGCTCGGTGAAGTGGAGTTCTCGGTAGAGCCTAAAATCGACGGACTTTCTTGCTCACTTGAATACGAAAACGGAGTCCTCACACGCGCATCAACACGAGGAGACGGCTTCGTCGGTGAGGACGTAACAGCAAATATCCGAACCATACGGTCTATCCCTCTAAAGCTTGAAAATGCTCCCGAGTATCTTGAGGTGCGCGGCGAGGTGTATATGCCTGTTTCAAGCTTTGAGAAGCTCGTTGAGGAACAGGAGCTCAACGGTGAACAGCCGTTCAAGAATCCGCGAAATGCCGCGGCAGGCTCGCTCAGACAGAAGGACTCACGCATTACTGCTAAGCGCAGGCTTGACATTTTTATTTTCAACATTCAGCAGTGCCGCGGAAAAGAGTTTGATACTCACACGAAGTCGCTCGACTACGTAAAATCACTCGGACTCCGCACTATCCCGACGCACACTATTTGCCGTACATTTGACGAGATAAAGGCAGAAATAGAGCGTATAGGCAATGACCGTGTGAACTTCGGATTTGATATTGACGGCGTATGCATCAAGGTGAACAAGCTCTCTCAGCGCGACATCATGGGAGCTACCGCAAAGACTCCGAAGTGGGCGATTGCTTACAAATATCCGCCAGAGGAAAAGGAGACTGAGCTGCTCGACATCGAGGTCAACGTTGGACGTACAGGAGCTATCACTCCCGTTGCTGTTTTCGAGCCGATAATACTTGCGGGCACAAGTGTCTCACGCGCAGTGCTTCACAATCAGGACTTCATTGATGAGAAGGATATACGAGTTGGCGACAGGATTATCGTCCGCAAGGCAGGGGAGATAATCCCCGAGGTTCTGCGCTCTGTCGCACATAAAGCGGATTCGGTGCCATTTAAGCTGCCGTCAGTCTGTCCCGTGTGCAATACTCCGTCGGTTCGTGATGAGGGCGAGAGCGTGCTGAGATGTCCGAATGTCGAGTGTCCTGCACAGCTTCTGAAAAACATGATACACTTTGCCTCAAAGAATGCAATGAATATCGACGGACTTGGCGAAGCGAACATGAAGCTGCTTGTTGACAGCAAGCTTGTAAGCTCGCCTGCCGACCTGTATACGCTCAGAAGGGAACAGCTGACGACCCTTGAACGCTTCGGGGAAAAGTCCGCGGAGAACCTTATAAACGCGATAGAAGCTTCAAAAACCCGTGAGCTTGACCGACTTGTTCATGCTCTCGGAATACGAAATATCGGACAGCGAGCGGCTACACTTCTCTGTGAAAAATTCGGGGACATGGACACTCTCCTCAATGTCACACGCGAGGACGTTTCCTCGATCGAGGGATTTGGTGATATAATGGCTGAGAGCATAGTCACAGCGCTCCATGAACCGCATAGAATAGAGCTTATCAACAGGCTCCGTGACCTCGGCGTGAACATGGTCTACCACAAGCAGCAGAGCGGTGATGACAGATTTTCGGGACTTACCTTTGTCCTCACGGGTACACTTCCCACAATGAAGCGCGATGAGGCAAAGGCGCTCATCGAGAGCTTCGGCGGTAAGGTGTCCGGCTCGGTGTCGAAAAAGACGAGCTTTGTAGTTGCAGGTGAGGAAGCTGGAAGCAAGCTCACAAAGGCGCAGGAGCTCGGAATAGAGATACTGAGCGAAGATGAACTTATAGAAAAGACGAAATGAGGTATAATATGAAATTTATATGCTATCCTAAATGTACGACCTGTCAGAAGGCGCAGAAATGGCTCGACAGTAAGGGAGCGTCCTACGAGGTGCGTGATATTAAGACCGACAATCCCACTTATGAGGAGCTTTCGGAGCTTTATAAAAAGAGCGGACTGCCGCTGAAACGCTTTTTCAATACAAGCGGACTGCTTTATAAATCAATGGCGCTCAAGGACAAGCTCCCCACTATGTCGGAAGAGGAGCAGCTCCGACTTTTAGCCACTGACGGTATGCTTGTAAAAAGACCGATACTTGTGGACGGTAATATCGTGCTTGTCGGCTTCAAGGAGTCTGAATGGTCGGAAAAGGTGAAAGTTTAATGAAAGTTAGTGCTTACTAATTGATGTAAAATCGTTCCTGTGTTATAATATATATGAGTACATTATAATGACGGAAGGAGCACGCATATGACGAAATATGATGTTACGGGAATGAGCTGTGCTGCGTGCAGTGCAAGGGTCGAGAAAGCGGTCTCGGGTGTTGAAGGTGTCACATCATGCTCTGTAAACCTGCTCACAAATTCAATGGGCGTTGAGGGAACTGCTCCTGAATCTGCCATTATACAGGCTGTTGTGGACGCAGGCTATGGAGCGTCGGTAAGGGGCGGCTCTGCTGCTAAGACCTCTGCTGACGAAAGCCTCAAGGATACCGAAACACCGAAGATGATAAAGAGACTTGTGTGGTCACTGGTTTTCCTTTTGCCGCTCATGTATATCTCAATGGGACATAATATGTGGGATTTCCCACTGCCGTCCTTTTTTGAGGGCAATCATACTGCGACAGGACTTGCTGAGCTTCTGCTTGCGGCGATAGTAATGATAATTAATCAGAAGTTCTTTGTAAACGGCTTCAGGGGACTTATCCGCCGCGCTCCCAACATGGATACACTTGTGGCACTCGGCTCGGGAGCGTCATTTGTATACAGTACCTGTGTCGTATTTGCCATGACCGACGCACTTATGAGCGGTAATGCTGATAAGGTCGCGGACTATGCTCACGGACTTTATTTTGAATCCGCGGCAATGATACTGACGCTTATCACCGTCGGGAAAGTGCTCGAAGCCAAGTCGAAGGGCAGGACTACGGACGCATTAAAGGGGCTCATGAAGCTTGCACCCAAGACGGCTATCGTCGAAAGGGACGGCGCTGAGACTGAGATACCCGTTGAGGAATTGCAGGCAGGGGACATCTTTGTTGTGCGTCCCGGCGGCAGTATACCAGTGGACGCTGTCATAACCGACGGAAGTACGGCAGTGAATGAATCGGCACTTACGGGTGAGAGCATTCCCGTTGATAAGTCAGTCGGTGACAGAGTATCGGCGGCTACGATAAATCAGTCGGGATTTATCCGCTGCAAAGCGGAGCGGGTCGGCGAGGACACTACGCTTTCTCAGATAATCAGAATGGTCAGTGACGCGGCGGCGACAAAGGCTCCCATTGCGAAGGCGGCGGATAAGGTCGCAGGAATATTCGTGCCTGCTGTCATAGGCATAGCCGCGGTAACACTTGCAGTGTGGCTGCTTGTCGGTAAGGATATAGGCTATTCGCTTGCGAGGGCGATATCGGTGCTCGTGATAAGCTGCCCTTGTGCGCTCGGACTTGCGACCCCTGTTGCTATAATGGTCGGCAACGGCATAGGAGCAAAAAACGGCATTCTCTTCAAAACCGCCGTATCGCTTGAAAGCACGGGAAGGACTCAGATTGTAGCTCTCGACAAAACTGGTACAATCACCTCGGGAGAGCCTGCTGTTACGGACGTTATCCCTGTTGATGACGCGACAGAGGACAAGCTTCTGCACATCGCATATTCACTTGAAAAGAAGAGTGAGCACCCTCTTGCAAAGGCAGTGATCACCCATTCCGAGCAGAAAAGCATTTCGAGTGATGAGGTCACGGACTTCAAAGCAGTCGCGGGCAACGGTCTCACGGCACAGCTTGGAAAAAGTACGATATGCGGCGGAAATTACAGCTTTGTAAGTCAGAGTACCGCTGTCTCGGACGATACAAAAACGCTTTCCGAGAAGCTTTCAAACGAGGGCAAGACTCCGATGTTCTTTGCGGAAAACGGCAGACTGCTCGGTATTATTGCGGTTGCCGATATAATTAAGAGCGAAAGCCGCAAGGCTGTTGATGAACTGAAAAACATGGGAATACGCGTGGTAATGCTTACGGGTGATAATGAGTGCACTGCAAAGGCTATCGGAGCACAGGCAGGCGTTGACGAGGTCATAGCAGGAGTGCTTCCCGACGGCAAGGCGAGTACGATAAATAAGCTGAAAAAGCGCGGCAAGGTAGCAATGGTGGGTGACGGCATCAACGACGCTCCTGCACTTACTTCTGCCGATACGGGTATTGCAGTCGGCGCAGGCACGGATATTGCAATTGACGCGGCAGATGTCGTATTGATGAAGAGCCGACTCACCGATGTCCCTGCGGCGATAAGACTGAGCAGAGCCGTCCTGCGCAACATTCATGAGAATCTGTTCTGGGCGTTTATCTATAATATTATTGGTATCCCGCTTGCCGCAGGTGTCTATATTAAGCTTTTTGGCTGGGAGCTTGACCCCATGTTCGCAGCGGCGGCAATGAGCCTTTCGAGCTTCTGTGTCGTAACGAACGCTCTTCGGCTGAATTTCAAAAATATCTATGATACAAGGCATGACAGAAAGGCAAACAGTGCTGCCGAATCTTCGGGAGACAGCGAAGAATCGGCAACAGCTACCGTGAAGATAAAGGGCATGATGTGTCCGCACTGTGAGGCTCGCATAAAGTCGGCACTTGAGAGCGTGAGCGGAGTTGAATCCGCACAGGCAAGTCACAAAAAGGGGACAGCCGTGATAAAAGTTCATGGCGAGCCTGATAAAAAGTCGATAAAGAAAGCTGTCACAGACGCAGGCTATAAATTTCTCGGCATTGAATAACAAAAACGGTACAACAATGTACCGTTTTTTGCACTTTCTTATGTTTATGCTATTTCGTTGAAGAAACGTTAACAGCAAATCTTTCGCCTTGACACTTGCTATTCTTTAATTTTTGTGATATAATGAATTCATACCATTCATTACTTTTATTTCGGAGGCAGTTGTGGATATCAAAACTGACAGCGGCATCTGGGGAACTATGTTCGGTGTTCCCTGCGTTGTAGCCGATAACTTCTTAAAGCTTGCGACGGGCAGTCAGCTGAAGGTGCTCGTATATATTCTCAGACATTCGGGAAAGGTCTGCGGCTTTGATGAGATTTCCCGTAATACAGGCATTTCTGTGCAGGAGGTCAGCGATTCCGTTGCATTCTGGCAGCAGGTAAATGTTCTTCCCGAAAACGACGGTAAGACTTCGAGTATCGGTAATATTTCCGATATTATGAGCGCTCCGCAGCCCGAGGTCAATATCGAAAAGGAGAGCCCGAAGGCTGCGGTCAGTGAGCAGCCTGTAACCCGTCAGAGACAGAACCTCTCTCCGTCGGAAATAGCGGATATCATGAAAAAATCGGGTGAAATATCTGGGCTTTTCAAGGTGGCTGAGTCAGCACTCGGACCGCTCAACCATATGCAGCAGAATTCGCTGATATATATACATAATTTCCTCGGACTAAGCGCCGAGGTCATCACCACGCTCCTTTTCTACTGCAAAAATATAAACAAGACCAATCCTGCGTATATCGAGCAGATAGCGCATTCGTGGTCAGAAAATGACATCACTACCCTTGCGGCAGCTGAGGAAGATGTACAGCGAATGAGTCAGTCACACGACTTCACGGGAAAGATAATGAAGATGTTTGAGATGAACAGACGTCCGACATCAAAGCAGGCTGAATTTGTAGAAGAATGGAGAAAAAACGGTTATTCCGACGAGCTTATAAAGCTTGCATACGAAAAAACCGTTGAGAGAATAAACAAGCTCTCGTTTGCCTACATAAATAAAATACTCACGTCATGGAAAGAAAGCGGATTAAAGACTGCTTCTGATGTTGAAAGAGCGGAGTCCGAGTATAAGAAAAACGGAAATATCGGCAAGAACAGCAAGGGCAGCAGTGATATAGAGAAATACAATGTTGTTATCAATAAATTCTGAGGTTTTATATAATGGAATATGATGTTTTTGAAAAAGCTACGGCGATAATGTCCGAGCGAAGAGCAAAGGCAATAAGCGAAAACAATATGCGGACAGAAGAGATAAACGCAAAGATTCCCCAGCTTAAAGAGGTAAACAATGCTCTTTTCAACACAGGCAGGGAGCTTGTGAAGCTCATCGGAAGCAGGAACACCGGGATGCTCGATAAGAAAATCGAAGAGCTGAAAAGATACAATCTCGACGCGCAGGAGCTCTCGCGGACACTTCTCGTGCAGAACGGCTACCCCTCCGATTATCTTGATGTTCACTTTAACTGTCCGATATGCAACGATACGGGCTATGACGGCGATAAGCTGTGCAGCTGCTTTAAAAAGCTCTGCGGAAAGCTCTCGGCTGACGAGCTGAACAAGAAGTCTAATATCAAGCTCGAAAGCTTTGACACGTTCAGCCTTAGCTATTATAAAGACCTTGACTACGAGACAATGAAGAGAATATTCGAGTTCACCAAGAGCTATGCCGAAAATTTCAATGAAAAATCGGGAAGTATCTTCATGTCGGGAAAAACAGGTCTCGGAAAGACTCATCTCTCACTTGCGATTGCAGCAAAGGTGCTCGAAAAGGGATACAGCGTCATATATGACTCCGCTATAAATATTCTCCGCAGCATTGAGCGCGAGCATTTCAGCCGTCAGCACTCCTCAGAGATGATCGACCTCGTTATGAACACCGATCTGCTTATACTTGACGACCTCGGTACAGAATATGAGTCGGCATTTTACAGCGCGACCATATACAACATTCTGAACAGCCGCCTTAACTGCGGTAAGCCTACCATTATCAGCACTAACCTTGATTTTGTCGGCATAAGTGCACGTTATGATGAACGTGTGGTGTCAAGACTGGTCTCGGTCTACACCTATCTGCAATTCAGCGGTGAGGATGTCCGCTTGCAGAAGTGGAAGAATGAGCAGAATAACCATAACTGAATAAAAAGGGGAGTTGTTTATCTCGGAACACTCCCCACTTTTTTATATAAAATAACGGGGAAGCTTTTACTGCGGCTTCCCCGTTTGTTTTTTATTTACTGTGCGCTGTCGGTATCTTCGGGTTCAAGTGTGAGCTTGAATGGGTCATATCTGCGGTATGCACGTTTGTTTTTCTCAATCTTATAGCCGCTTGATATCTTATCCATCATATCGGTGAAATCATTCCAGTATCTTTCGGATAACAGTCTCTCTACCGAATCCTCGCTCCAGAGATCATCATCAGTCATGCGGACACTCAAATCGCCCTTGATGATAACATAAAGCGTATTTTCATCATACTTATATACCTCAGCCTTGTATGTACCGAGCGTGTTGAATACATAGTCGTTATAATCCTTCTGTGCCTTCTCGGACGCTGCCTGTTCAGCAGATGTGGTCGAGGTCACGGCTGCGGTAGTCTCTCCTGCGGATGTTGTTGTAGTAGTTGCCTTTACTAAGGTTACTTCATTAGCATACGGGTCAGTAGTAGTGGTCGTCTCGGTCTCGCCTGCGCTTGTAGTAGCTACGGTCGTTGTGACTGTTGTCTCGCCCTCGGAAGTAGTTGTCTGAGCTGCCTGATAATCAGCATACTCCTGCTGTACTTCATCAAACTTTGCCATTTTTCCCTCATCAGAAGCGGCACTGTTTATCTCATCAGCGTAGTCAGAGGCAAGATTTTCAAGGTCTCTCTGCTCATCTGCACCAAGTGCGTCGCCGTTTTCATCAGTGAGTGAAATGGTGAAATACTTTACTCTTGCGGTATTATCTGTGAAATACTGCTTGAGCTCGTCCTCTGAGCAGCCGTATTCACTGTCGATACCGTAATAATGCTTGAAGAGGTGCTGCTGCTTATATTGATTCTTGATAACAGACATCAGCGAGTCCTCACCGATACCGTTCTTTGTAATAAGCTCGTTTTCCTTGAACTGCTCAAATGTATCGTCTACTTCGCTGAGTTCATCAACAGTAAGCTGCTCGCCTATCTTATCGAATTCCTTTTCGACAGAAACATAGTCAGCACAGTCCTCGGTAGCCTTATTCTGTATCCAGTCAGCCGCCTCCATGTTTTCAAGTCTTGCCTTCTTGACCTCGTCAGTCGATGGGTAAGAGCTCATGCCATTATTCATTGCGATAGTATATGCTGCGCTGCTGTATGCATTCAACTCGCTGTAAATAAATACACCTGCGGGAACTTCATATCCGTCTATGGTGAGAGCAGTTTTTGTACCGCTGCCAATAGTGACCGCACTTGGAGCAGAGCAGCCTGCTGATGAAACTGCTAATGCAAAGGCTGCAGCGGCGGCAGCAAACTTATTGAATTTTTTCATTTGTAGATTCCTCCGATTTATGAAGATTTATTTTATCTCACATACAAATTATATTATACTATATTTTTTCGTGTTTGTCCATAGGAAATTTAAAATTTTTCTGTTTTGTCACCGATTTTACAAGTAAAATAATTTAATTAGTATTAATTTTACTCGTTTTCTTGACTTATACGCGCAAAAATGATACAATATATTATATGTGTATTTCAGGAGGTAAATCATAATGAAAGTAATATTGCTCTCTCATACGCCTGACCCCGAAAAAATCGTAGCGACCGCAGCTAAGCTCTGCTATTCAAGCAGCGATATTGAGTCGCTCATGGACGGGCTTGATCCTGAAAAAACAAAAAAATACATCGAAATGCTCGTTTCGATAGGTCACGAGAGCGTACTTGAGCACGTTACCTTTACCTTCGGAATCGAGGGGATCTCTCGTGCCTGCTCTCATCAGCTCGTCCGTCATCGTATCGCCTCCTACTCTCAGAAGAGTCAGAGATACGTGAACGAGAACGGATTTGAGTTCATTACTCCGCCTGCTGTTAAGGAATGTCCCGAGGCTGAGGCTGAGTATGACAGGCTTATCAGCGAGATAACCGAGGGCTATGCGAAAATCGCAGATATACTTACCGAGAAACACAAGGCTGAATTCATGAAGGACGGTCTTGACGAAAAGACTGCCGCTTCAAAGGCGAGAAAGCTCGCAAACGAGGACGCAAGGTTCATTCTCCCGAATGCCTGCGAAACAAAAATTGTCGTTACCATGAACATACGCTCACTGTTCAACTTCTTCAGGCACCGCTGCTGCAACCGCGCTCAGTGGGAAATAAGAGCTGTTGCCGATGAAATGCTGAGGCTCTGCATGGAAAGCGCTCCAAATATTTTCGGACACGCAGGTCCA
Source organism: uncultured Ruminococcus sp. (assembly GCA_900319195.1). GTDB lineage: Bacteria > Bacillota > Clostridia > Oscillospirales > Ruminococcaceae > Ruminococcus. The sequence continues at coordinate 10,232 of ONNL01000064.1, forward strand.
TCTTGTGTTGTTACGGGAAAATGTCCCGAGGGAAAAATGTCATGCGGAAAGCTTGCTGAGGTACAGAAGAAGTATACAGCAATGATAGAAAACAAACAATCTTAAAAGTGAGGTCTTATTATGATATACGTTTATCTTGCACAGGGCTTTGAGGAAACAGAGGCTATCGCTCCAATTGATATGCTCAAGAGAGCTGAAAAGGAAGTTGTGACTATCGGTATCGGTGACAACATCATCACAGGTGCTCACGGTATCAATATCGTTCCTGATACTATCGCACAGGAAGCTCCGCTCAATGATGACGTTGAGATGATAGTGCTCCCAGGCGGTATGCCCGGTACTATAAACCTTGAAAACTCAAGGTACGTGCAGGCAGCTATCGAATTCTGCGTGAAGAACAACAAGTACATCGGTGCAATATGTGCAGCACCGTCGATACTCGGTCACAAGGGCGTGCTCAAGGGCAAGAAGGCTGTTTGCTTCAAGGGCTTCGAGCATGAGCTCTTCGGCGCGGAGGTCGGTGATTCCCTCGTATGCGAGGACGGAATTTTCATAACTGCAAGAGGTGCAGGCTGTGCTGTTGACTTCGGTCTGAAGCTCGTCGAGAAGCTAGCTTCAAAGGCAGAAGCTGAAAAAATAAGGAACTCTATCCACCGTGATAAATAACGACAAAAAACAGCTGCGGAAGGAGCTTATTGCTCTGAGGGACAGCCTCGCAGACAGAGATGTTAAAAGCAAGGATATATGTCAGCGGCTCATGTCGCTTGAATGCGTGAGGAATGCCGATACTGTGCTTATCTATGCCTCGTTCGGCTCTGAGGTCGATACGTGGGAAATTGCCGAGCTCCTCAGAAAGAGCGGTATTAGTACAGCATACCCGAAATGTCACAACGGAGGTATCATGACCTTCCATGTCGTTGATTCCGATGAACAGCTTAGCGGAAGCTTTCACGGTATCTGTGAGCCTGATCCATCACTGTCCGAGCCGGTTATCACTGACAGGACAGTTTGCTTGGTACCGGGTGTTTCGTTCACAGAGCATGGTGAGCGACTCGGCTACGGCGGCGGATTCTATGACAGGTTCCTCGCTGAGAATGATATTCCAAAGACAGCATTGTGCTTCGAGAGCCTTATTTCAGATGAGCTCCCGACACTTCCGCATGACATAAAGGTCGATATGATCGTAACTGAAGAAAGGACGGTATTTTGTAATGCCGAAAAATGATGATATTATAAACAATATCCTGAAGGAGCTTGACAACGAAAAGGCTGCCGCACAGGAAAAAGCTGCTTCTGCGGCAAGTGCTGACGCGGATAAAGCTGCGGAAATTACCGAAGCTGCGTCGGATATTGCAGGAAGTAAGGCTGCAGAAACGGCAGAAAATGCACCTTCGGAGCCTGTAAGCCACGAAATCGAGGCGGATAAAACAGAGTCCGCTGACACTTCCGACAGAGGAGCTAATGCTCCGCGCAGGCAGGCTGCTCAGCAGAATATGCGTCAGCCAATGCGAAACGGCGCTAATAACGGCATGGAGCGTCCTGCCGCACCGCGAAAGAAGAAGAAAAAGAAGAAGCAGAGAAACAGGATACCCGGTGTACTCATTCTCGTTACACTGATTTTCGCTGTCTCTATCTCGCTGTCAATGGTCATAATCGCCTTCGGTAAGGACGTTTTCGGCATCGGCAAGAGCGATACGACAAAGCTCGTAATCGTCAAGGAGGGCGCGACTGTTACCGACATTGCCGAGATGCTTAAGGACGAGGGAATAATCAAATCCCCGAAGCTGTTTGTTTATTTCACCAAGCTCAGAAAGTCTGACAACGCCTACATTGCAGGTGAGCACTTCGTAAGACCAAATATGGCTTACGAGACTATAATCGACGAGCTGACCTCCAACGAGTCTGAGGAAAAGGAATCAGTAGAGGTAACCTTCCCCGAGGGTATTACTATTTACGAGGCGGCTGAGATCTTACAGGATAACAGAGTTTGCAGTGCTGATGACTTCATCTTCTACTTCAACTCGGGCGGATTCGGCTTCTCCTTCGAGGACCTTCTCCCGACCGATTCATCACTTAAATACAACCGCATGGAAGGCTATGTTTTCCCTGATACCTACTATTTCTACGAGGACATGGACGTTGAAGAGGTATGCCAGAAGATATACCTCAACTTCGACAACAAGATGACTCAGGAGCGCTATGACAAGATGAAGAAGCTCAATCTCACTCTTGATGAGCTCATCACATTCTCCTCTATCGTTCAGAAAGAGGCTGCAACGACCGACACCATGAACGCTGTTGCTTCTGTATTCTGGAACAGACTTAACGACCCTGACACCTTCCCGAAGCTTGAATCTGACCCGACTTCAAACTACGCTAACTTCGTTATCAAGCCGCATATGGCTGTACTCGACCAGACTGTCGTTGACGCTTATGATACTTACAAGAGCGCAGGACTCCCGCCCGGAGCTATCTGCAATCCCGGTATTGAGGCAATTGACGCCGTACTTAACGCGATAGATACGGACTACTATTATTTCTACGCAAATATCTACACAGGCGAGACAAGATTTGCTACTACTCTTGAAGAGCATGAGGCTAATATCGCTGATATGCAGGAGGGTATAGAGGCGGCTTCTACCGCTCAGGCGGAGGCTGCAGCAGCCGCTGCAGCAGAAGCTGAAGCCGCAGAGAATTCTGACGAGGGGCAGGAGGGCGAAGCTGTTGTTGAATAAGCTTGAGGTCCTCGCTCCCGCAGGCGACGAAGAGAGATTTTATGCCGCTGTCCGGTACGGTGCGGACGCAGTCTACCTCGGAAGAGAAAACTTTGGAATGAGAGCTTCACCGAAAAATTTCAGCTTTGAGGCTCTCGTCAAGGCTGTTGACTACGCACACTCACTCGGAAAAAAGGTCTATCTGACCTGCAACATTCTCCCGAGAAACAACGAGATAGCGTTGTTTGAGCAGTTCGTTAAGGAAGCTGTTGAAGCTAATATAGACGCGCTTATCGTTGCGGACATCGGTCTGCTTGCTCTCATAAAAAAATATGCTCCTGATATGGAGATACACATTTCTACTCAGACAGGTGTCGTGAACTATGTTACGGCGCAGGAGCTTTATGATATGGGCGCAAAACGAGTGGTGCTCGCACGTGAGCTGTCGCTCGACGAAATTGCAGAAATACGAGCAAAGACAAGTCCCGAGCTTGACATAGAATGCTTCGTGCACGGAGCAATGTGTGTTTCCTTCTCGGGCAGATGTCTCCTTTCGCAGTACCTTGTCAACCGCGATGCCAATCATGGTGAATGTGCTCAACCTTGCAGGTGGGGCTATCATCTCATGGAGGAAAAGCGTCCGGGGGAATACTTCCCGATTTTCGAGGACGAAAAGGGGACATATATCCTCAATTCAAAGGATATGTGCATGATAGACCACATAGACAAGCTCGCTGAGGCAGGTGTTTACAGCCTTAAAATCGAGGGACGTGCGAAGTCCGCTTACTATGTGACTGTCGTTACGAATGCTTATAGAATGGCTGTTGACGAGTATTATAAGGATCCTGACAACTTCAAGCTCCCAGACAGCATACGCGACGAGGTGTTCAAGGTGAGCCACAGGAAGTACTGCAACGGCTTCTTTTTCGGTACTCCCGAGGAGTCGCAGTACTACGAGAACAGCGGATATATCCGCAATTATGATGTTGTTGCAGTCGTTGAAAAATGCGAGGACGGCACCGTGTACTGCTCGCAGAGAAACAGGTTCTTTGCAGGTGATACAGTTGAGATACTCGCTCCGTCGCAGAGTCCCGTGACCATGAAGCTTGAACATCTATATGACGAAAATGGTGAGGAAATAGAGACTGCAAATCACGCAATGATGAATATTTCCTTCAAATCAGACCTTGTATTTCCAAAGGGTGCTGTAATACGAAAGGACCTCTCCATCTCTTAGTTTTGTATTTATTGAACCCGTGTGATCTCTTTTGAAATCACACGGGCTTCGCACATTTCAGACTGCAATGTAAGTATAACGAAAAAAGCCGATATATAGCGAATTACGCTATATATCGGCATTTAATTTCTGGCGGACAGAGAGGGATTCGAAGCATCTGCATATCCGCCTGATTTTCGCCTATATTTCGGGGAATTTTCATACACTGAAAGTAGCC
>ONNL01000146.1 GCA_900319195.1 uncultured Ruminococcus sp.
TTACCGGGCGAAAGCCCGCCTGCGACAGTTTTCCTAACATCTACAGCACCTATCTGATTTTTCCTTAACCAAACAGGTTTTTAGAGGCGCCCTTATATAATTTTTTGCATACAATATATATTATAACACTATTCTCGGATATAGACAAGAAAATTGCAGGATAATTTTTACACCGCGCAATTTTTGTCGGAATACCCGAACATATTAGCGGTTTTGCAGTCGAAAACTGTAAAAAAGGGCAAGAGAGCCTGTCCTTATTTTCCGGGAATGAGCTTCGGAGCGGTCTTGTAGTATACAAAGATCGCAACAAGTACAAGGATTATCTGTGCGACGTTGAACTGTACAGTTATGCCGAAGGTGAGCTTGAGCACGTCGATGTTGATGAAGGTGCCCGGCTCGAAGCTGAATACCCTTGAGTAGCCGAGCCATTTAAGCGAGCCGAAAACAACGTTGCCGATAAGACTTCCGAGCACTACTGCCGCGGCAATAAGTACGATCATGTAAAGTGATTTTTTCATATTGATTCTCCGTTCTTTTATTTTTGTTGTGAATTATTTGGGTATTTAAAGCTTTAGGTGCTTTTGCAATAAGTGGCGTTCGCATTTGCCTATGATACAACAAACCCTCTGTCTGTCAAGACTATCGTGTTTGTGAGGGCGGACAAATACGCAGACGCCGCCACGTAATGACCACCAAAAAATGTTTTATATTTATGTACCTGTGGAGCCGAAGCCACCGACTCCGCGGTCTGTTGCCGATAGCTCGTCCCCCTCCGATATTTCGGGACGAAGCACGGGTGTCACAACAAGCTGAGCTATCCTCATGTCAGGCTCGATAGTGAAGGGCTCTCCGCCGAGGTTGATGAGCGGTATCTTCCACTCCCCGCGGTAATCGCAGTCGATGACACCGACCGAGTTTGCAAGGGTAATGCCGTGCTTTGAGGCGAGTCCCGACCGTGCATAGATGAGCAGAGCCGCGTCGTTTGTGTCGGTCTCCGCGGCAAGTCCCGTGGGAATGAGCCGTATCTCATTCGGTGCGAGCGTTATGCTCTCGTCAATGCACGCGCAAAGGTCCATGCCTGCACTGCCCTCCGTCGCATATGACGGGATAACGGCGCTCTCTCTGAGCTTTTTGAAGGTTATTTTCATGTTGCCTCCGCTGAATTTATACCGCGGTAATAGAGTCCGCGTGTTATGTGTGCCGCAGGCTTTTTCCCCGAGAGTACGGCAGCTGCCTGTCCCTCGTCCTCGTCGCTGAAAACAGCGAGCCCGAAGCTTATGTTTTTCATTTCACCTGTCCTGTCCGCCATGAAGAGCTTGTCGGAGTTGAGTATCTCGACGTACTCGCGTGAGCAGGCGACGGGCAGAGTGCGTCCCGTGCGGTCGATGATGTGTCCCGTGCACTTCGCACAGCCGACCTCATTCTTAATGGGACAGTTTCTCGTCAGCATGAGCGGCAGGGAGCCGTATGTGACAGCTCCAAGCGGTATTTTTGTCCGAAATGCCGCTATCTGTGACAGCGTAGCCTCAAAGGACACGGCGCAGTCGGCAAGTCCGAGATTTTTCATCACCGCAATGCTGTACGAGTTGAACACGTTGAGCGTGAAGCTGCCGTGCAGCGTAAAGCCGAGCTTTCGTCCGAGCATTATGCAGTCGGGCGTGTGACAGAGCAGGTGAGTGATACCGCTGTTTTTCAGCTCCCTCAGCTTTGCGAGGAGCTTGCTCTCGTCCGTGATGAATCTCGGCGGAGCGATAATTAGCTTGTCCGCAAACCGCAGAACATCACCGTTTATCAGCTCTATGGGAGCGATTATGTACTCGCATTTATCTGCCGCAGCATTTATCTGCTCCGCAGTCCTGCACCATGCTCGCATGGGCAGCGTTTCGGGAGCGTTATGGGCGGTATTTCGGGAAATATTCGGCACGAAGTCCGTGACCTCGACGTGCGGAGTGTTCGCCGCAGTCAGCCTTTCGCTCAGTTCAGAGATAAGTCTGCGGCGCAGCTCGTTGAGCTTTCCGGACGGCACAATGAGTCTTTCCCCGATGTCCGCCGTGACCCTGCCCATTGCAAAGACGGTGCCGCCGAGCCTTGAAAGCTGCTTCCCGAGCGATTCGATGTCAGTCGGACGATTCATTGCCTTTTCGGGCGGTTCACCCGTGACAGATACCGATATACCGCCGCATTCGGCAGTTATCGCCACAGACGCTCCCTCGTGTATCTCCGCATGGAAATTCACCGTATGGACTGCCCTCTCTGTGCGGTAGAGGTCGTGTATCTTCGGGATAAGGTCATGAGCGGCGGTGACGTCTTCCTTCTCGCGCACTCCGAACATATCCTGCCTTTTCCCCGTGAAATAGCTGTCCGTGAAGCCGCTCCGTGAGAAGATACCGCGCAGGAGCTGCATATCGGGAGCCTGCCCGACGAGAGCCTTTTTCAGCTCGTGGACTGTTGCCGCAACGTATTCGGGGCGCTTCATTCGTCCCTCGATTTTCAGCGAATCTATGCCTGTTGAGACGAGCTCGTCCATTCTCGGCAGAAGTGATAAGTCCTTCAGCGAGAGCGCCGAGCGCGACATATCTCCGACCGCTGAAAACGGCAGTCTGCAAGCCTGTCCGCAGCACCCTCTGTTTGCCGAGCGCGAGCCTATCATTGCCGACATATAGCACTGTCCCGAGACGGACATACATAGTGCTCCGTGGGTAAATACCTCGACCTCGATACCTGTTTTGCAGATGTCCGCAATGGTGTCCCTGTCGAGCTCTCTTGCAGGTACAACGCGCGAAAAGCCGAGCTTTTTCAGCAGCTCTGCGCCTGCCCTCGTGTGCACCGACATCTGCGTTGAGCCGTGGAGCACAGCCTCGGGAGCGCACTTTTTTATAAGTGCCGCACAGCCCCAGTCCTGAACGATGAATGCATCAACGCCGACCGAGACCGCATATTTTATGTACCTGCAAAAGTCCGCGAGCTCCGCGTCGGAGAGTATCGTGTTGACCGCGAGGTCGAGCTTTGCACCGTAGAGGTGGCACAGCCTGACTGCCTCCGCGAGCTCCTCGTCCGAGAAATTCTCAGCACTGCTCCGCGCAGAGTAGCTCTTTCCGCCGACATAGACCGCGTCAGCACCCGACCTCAGAGCAGCGGAGAGAGTCTCCATACTGCCTGCGGGAGCGAGTATCTCGGGCATTTTCATCAGAGACTATCCCTGAGCTGTCTGAGCTTCACGACATTTTCAAGCTGGTCTATCTTGGACTTGAGCACTTCGATCTCCTTGAGAGCTGCGTCGCGCTCGATACGTGACCTGCCTGCCTCGTCAACGTAGGACTTTGTCTCGCTGCTGATATTGTCAATGCGCTGATTTGCTTTGTTGAGGTCGTCGAGGAGGCTGAGAGCCACCATAATAGCCGCAGTATATGGCGATGAGCCGCTTGCGGAGTTGGTGATGCTGTCTATTTTTGCCTCGAGTGACCTTGCAAGTGCGAATACATAGTTAGGGGACTCCGAAGTCCTGAGCTTGTACTCCTTGCCGCAGATGATGACCTTTACTTCGTTTGTCATGTTTATCTTCCTTTCCTTAGACCTGCAATGCAGGACAGTTTATCAATAGTAGCGTTTCAGACCTATGACCTTGCCGAGTATCTCGACTTCATCGAGGATTATCGGCTCCATTGTGTCATTTTCGGGCTGGAGACGGTAGTGACCTCTCTCCTTGTAGAATCTCTTGACGGTAGCCTCCTCCTGATCAATGAAAGCCACCACGATGTCGCCGTTTTCTGCGTATACGTCCTTCTCGACGATAACGATGTCGCCGTCGAGGATCCCCGCGTTTATCATGCTCTCGCCCTTTACTCTGAGAGCAAATAGCTCCTGTCCGTCGTGTCCTTCAGCCTCAAAGCCGATGTAGCCCGTGATGTCCTGAAATGCGGTGATAGGCTGACCTGCTGTAACAGTGCCGATTATCGGAACGGAAAACGTCGAGCTGTTCGGCAGACGGAGCGAGCGGTTGATGTTACCCGTCTTTTCGAGCAGACCGTCATTAACAAGAGATTCGATATAGCGGTGTGCGGTAGATGTGGACTTGAATCCCATAGCGTCCATTATTTCCCTTACCGACGGGGAATAGCCTTCACTCAGACGGCTCTTGATATAGTTGAATACCGCTATCTGCTTATCATTGTTCATTATTCTTCCTCCGAAAGCCTTTTCAGTATCATCCTTGAAATTTTGTAAGCGTCTCCGCAGCCGAGCGTGATAACGAGGTCGCCCGACCTTGCGTGCTCGCAGACGTAGTCGCATATCTGTCCGAAGTTCTCGTATTTACGCTCGTCAGTCCACTCCACGCTCTCGTCCTGTGGGAACCATATGCAGTTCGGAATTTTCTCCGCAAGATGACGGGTGAAAATGCCGAAGGTGTTCTTTTCACGGCTTCCCATGATGTCGGTCAGTATAGTGTGGTCGGGGATAGCAAGCACACGCGCGAAGTCGTCGAGGAGTATCTTTGTGCGCGAGAATGTGAACGGCTGGAATATCGCCCAGACATTATTGAATTTCATCTCCATAGCCGCATTCAGCGTAGCTTCGAGCTCTGTGGGGTGGTGAGCGTAGTCATCAACAACGGTGATGCCCTTCTCGTAGCCGAGCTTTTCAAAGCGGCGCTTTGCACCTCTGAACTCTGCAAGTCCCTGCTGTACGAACTTGAAATCAAGTCCGAGGTAATGAGCGGCTGCAACTGCCGCAAGCGAGTTGAGCACGTTGTGTATGCCGGCAACGTGGAGCGTCACAGTGCCGAGCTTTTCGCCCCTATACATAGCGTCGTAGGTCGTGAGCAGACCGTTTTCGTGCTTTACGTTTTCGGGGTAGAAGTCGCAGGAATCGTCTCTGCCGAAGGTGATTATCTCCTTGCCCGAAATGCCCTCGAGAGCCTTCATCGAGTTAGCGTCCGAGCCGTTCACGATAATGCACTTTGAGGTGTTCTCGGCAAATTTGTGGAAGGACTTGATAATGTTTTCAAGTGTACCGAAATAGTCAAGGTGATCCGCGTCGATGTTGAGGATGACGGAAATATCGGGGAAAAGTCTGAGGAAGGTGTCTCTGAATTCGCATGATTCGCATATCATCACGTCAGAGGAGCCGGCGCGTCCCGAGCCGCCTATGCAGTCGAGCTTGCCGCCGATAACAGCCGAAATATCGACATCTCCCGTGCGGAATATCTGCGTGAGCATGGAAGTAGTAGTGGTCTTTCCGTGAGTGCCCGAAACGCACACAGCATTGCTGTACCAGCTCGTCACGATACCGAGGAGCTCGCTCCTTTCGAGTACGGGGACTCCGCTTGCCCTTGAAGCCATGAGCTCGGGGTTGTCGTCCATGATAGCGGCGGAGAATACGATGAGGTCTGCACCCTCGATGTTTTCGGCTCTCTGACCGATAAACACGGGGATACCCATTTTTCTCACAGCGTCGAGGGTTTCAGTCTCGTTGTTGTCCGAGCCCGTGAGATAGTAGCCCTGAGTGTGAAGTATCTGCGCGAGCGGATACATTCCCGAGCCGCCTATACCTATGAAGTGTATGTGCTTTTTACCATTTAAAATGTTAATGTCCAAGATATGTCACCCTTTTATATTATATTTTTAATTAATAATAACTAACTATAATTATATTTTTTCTCACAAAAGTTTGCAAAATGGCTTGCAATTTTACAAATTCTGAGTTATAATAAGAAACAGGCATAATCCGTCGCGTGAGCAGACGTAATTCTGAACAGAATTAATATGCGGCGGTATATTCTATGATCACAAAGGAGGTGTACGAGTAATGGAGATCACAGATGTGAAGATAAGAAAGATCATGTCAGAGGGGAGACTGAAAGCAGTTGTTTCAGTTACGATAGATGATATGTTCGCTGTCCATGACGTAAAGGTCGTTCAGGGAGACGAAAGAGTATTCGTTGCAATGCCGAGCAGAAAAGATGAAAACGGTATTTTCCGCGATATAGTTCATCCTATAACGGCAGAGGCGAGAAAGATGATCGAGGACGTTATACTCGATGCATATGATCGGCAGCTCGCAATGCTTGAAACGGAAAGTGCTGACGAGGCTGAGGCTGCCGTTGAAAGCTCCCTGTGAAATAATGATGTGCAAAAGTCTGTCTTTAAAGGCAGACTTATTTTTTTTTTCAGATGCCGAGTATCCTTGCCGCCTTGAGTATACCGAGCTGTGTCTTTCCGTCGGGGAGCTTTCCCTCAAGCACGAGCTTTACGGCTTCGCTCAGCGGCATTTTCACAACGTCGAGGAATTCGTCCTCGTCGAGCTTCTGGCTGTGCTGTTCAAGACCGCGAGCCAAGTACATATGGGTTATCTCCGTATCATAGGCTGGTGTTGGGTACATATCACCGATGTCGGTGTACTCCTTACAGGTGCAGCCTATCTCCTCGAGGAGCTCGCGCTTTCCGCACTCATACGGCTGCTCGCCCTCGTTTATCTTGCCCGCAGGTATCTCAAGTGTCGTCGTGTGGAAGGGATACCTGAACTGTCTTACAAGGTACACCTGATTATCATCTGTCACGGGGACTATACCGACTCCGCCGCTGTGGTGGAGAACATCACGGACTGCGTCCTTTCCGTTTTCAAGCTCAGCGGTATCGTGAGTTATCGTGAAGATCGGTCCCTCATAGACGGTTTCACTTTTTACTGTTTTTTCTTCAAGATGCATGGTTGACCTCCGATGTGTGATAATTTATTTTATCCCGTCATAATCGTAGTAATGCGAGAAATCGTAATCCTTTTTATTTTTCTGCGTCATTCGGCAGATGATGATGTATGCCGCAAGGAGCAGTATTCCGGCTGCTGAGACTGCGATACCTGCTTTCAGTCCGGGAGTCTCATAGTGGAATTTTATGACATTGTTTCCCTTTTCGCCCCTGACAGCCATGAAGCCGTAGGATACCTCCTCGACATCGGCAGGCTTTCCGTTGACCTCAGCCGTCCAGCCCTTACTGTACGGGACACTGAAGAATACCAGCTCGGGTGCTGAGAGGTCGATCTCAGAGGTGAAGCCGTGCTCGTCATAGGTGAAGGTTTTGGAGCAGTGCATTTTCTTTTTTCGGCAGAATGAGATGTAGTCATTTTTGCCGAGACTGCGGTACTCATCTTTGGGAGCCTCTTTCATGCAGTCGGAGTATTTCTTCGCCTGTTCATCGGTGAGTATCAGCGAATCGAGCAGGAGCCTTTCGGTGCTTTGAGTTCCGAGAGACTTCGCTGTTTTGGGCGTGACATAGGTATTGTATGCGAATCCAACAGGGAGATAGAGCTTGTTCTCATAGACCTCAAAGCTGCCATTTGTGCAGAGATACTCAAATCCCGAGAGCATTTCGGTGACATCTGCGTTTGTATAGTCGGGAGCGCCGCCGATCTTTGCTGCGGCAGACCTCTTAGAGCTTGAAAGCTCCGCCGAGCTCTTTATCTCGTCGTAGGTCATGTTGTCATCAAGCTCTCTGTAATAGTATTTCACGGAGAGCAGTCCGCGGAGCGTATAGTGTGAAAGGTCGGCGCGTGAGCCGACATCTCTCTGAATGCCGAGTGTGTTGTAGAAGTTCATTATCGACGGAGTGACAACGCTCTGAAAGGCTCTCACACACGGCAGACCCCAAATCATCGTGCAGTTGTCCATGCCCTCGGATATATCGGTGCGGAAGAAATTGTCCTCGCTGACATTCTCGTATACGTCAGAGCCGCCGTGAATGTAGCTCTTGATGTAGCTGTTCGCGCCCGAAATACTTGACGCGCAGTAGTATACCATTGTCGCTGTGCAGGCGATAGAAGCCACACAGGTCAGGATTACGGACGGCTTTGCGAAGGACTTTCCGACAGCCCTGCGTTTTATGAGAATAGTGCTTGCGATAAGGCAGGCAGCCGCAA
>ONNL01000135.1 GCA_900319195.1 uncultured Ruminococcus sp.
CGAAATTATGATGCCCCTTGAGGGACGTGGGTTCGAATCCCACCCACTGCGCCAAATCAGAAGTGGTGTATTCCGCGTAGTACCGCCATTTTCAAAGGGCGGTACTTTTTTATACATATATCACGCTAAAGGCAGAAAGATTTGGCAAAACACGATTTATCGAAAGAATGTTGCTCTGCTCTCTTGCTCTTTCACCTTTTTGATGATTTTATCCAAGTGCCTTATTGAGAGTCAGCATGACCTCACTGTAATATCTTGCACTCACCTCTCCCAGTTTTATCTTTTTTTCTTCAGTACCTTCAAGACGGTAGAAATTCAACATTTCCACCGTAACATTTTCCTCTTCATACAAATCAATGCTTGTTCCGCTGAAATTAAGTACAGCACGGGATCCCTCCGTCATAAAAGTACCGTCCTCATTACGTCTGCGGCTCGATATATCGGTGTGAAGGTACTCGTAAAAGTACGCTCCGTCACCGACTTCACCTTTCTCCCAGCCTGCATACATCATACGTCTTACAAAGTCGGTATTCAAAAACTCCTTTTCGTTGAATCCGTCATGCTCGGTCTTGTCGGAATCAATTGCCGAAAGCCTGTAAATCGGACGTGAAAGCTGTGCAAATGGCTGTTTGATCTCGCAATCCTCAAGCTGTTCCTCCCATGTTTTTTCTCATCATCCGAAAGCTCAACAGGATGAACAAGTCCTATCTTCATTTTTTCGGGAAGTGTAAATTCCTCACCGTCGGACGTCGTGAAACTGCCGTCGTCAAGATATGAATAAAACGCCCATAGAAACGGTATCGTTCCTATGGGCGTTTCGATCTACGGCAGTTATTTCATCAGCTTCACTGTAATCCTTGCCCCTTATATTCAATTATCCGGTCCGTCAATAAACTCTTTCATATCCTTGCTTATTCTTTCGTATCGCATATCACAGAGTACAAATATGGTTGAAAATGTCATTATCATGGCAACATAATACATTGACACCTGCATTAGAAAAATGTTATACTTTATATAATAAATGTAAACAAACGTGGTTCACCCTCTCAACAGAGCCGCAAACACCGAACAGGAGGTATCTATGCTATCTGTAAAGCAATTTATCGGCAAGACCGCCGCGATACTGACCGCCGCTGTACTCTCATTCCCTCTGATAACAGCTCCGAATAGTGTCAACGCAGTCGAGCACGCAAGAGTGTCCGTACACGACCCCTCTATCGTAAAAACGGACGACGGAAACTACTTCATCATCGGCTCACATCTTGGTGCGGCGACCTCAACCGACCTCATGAGCTGGACTTCCGCGGCAAATTCCGCCGCAGGCACAAGGAACACGACCTTCTTCAGCAACATCTACACCGACCTCGCCATACCGAACAACTGGTCAAACACATCGGCTAACTACGACCTTTCGGGAAACCTCTGGGCTCCCGACATCGTGTACAATGAACAGCTCGGCAAATACTGTATGTATCTCAGCGTTAACGGCGTGGACTGGCACTCCTCGATAGTCCTCTGCACAGCGGACAAAATAGACGGTCCGTATACCTACAAGGACACTATCGTCTACTCGGGATTTGAGACTAACCCTGCAAACAGCGCCAACAACTACAAAAACACCGACGTTGAAAAGGTCCTCGGCAGCAATCCCGACCTCAGCCGCTACCTCAATTCAAGCGGACGCTGGAATGCAGAATACGGCACGAATGCAATTGACCCGTGCGTTTTCTATGACAACAACGGCGCACTGCATATGATATACGGCTCATGGTTCGGCGGTATATATATGCTCGAGCTTGACGAACAGACGGGTCTGCGCGACTACAACGTGACCTACGCGACACAGGTAAATGTGTCCGACGCATACATGGGCAAGAAGATAGCAGGCGGCTACTGGGCATCGGGCGAGGGTCCGTACATCGAGTACATGGAGTCCCCCGAGGGTGTCGGCTACTATTACCTGTTCCTCTCATACGGCTATTTCAACTCAAACGGCGGATACAACATGAGAATTTTCCGTTCGACATCTCCGGACGGTCCGTATGTTGACCAGAACGGCAACAGTCCCATTTTCACAAGGGGCACCGATAACATCGGCGGAACAACAGGCGAACGCCTCATGTCAAACTACCAGTGGAGCTGCAACGACCGTCCCTTCAAGGCACAGGGACACAACAGCGCCCTCATGGACGACGATGGCAGGCTCTATGTAATCTATCACACGAAGTTCGATGATGCCTACGGCTTCCATGAGGTGCGTGTCCACCAGATGTTCATAAACGAGGACGGCTGGCTCACAGCGGCTCCTTATGAATATTCGGGCGAGAAGATCTCAGAGGTCGGACATACAAGTGCGGCAGTTACAGGTGACTACGAGTTTATCTTCCATACTCTGAATCAGGCTTTCGTGAATGAGACAAGTGCAGACGTTGAAACTCCGAAGAACATCACTCTCAACGCAAACGGCACAGTCACAGGCGACATCACGGGAAGCTGGGCAATGGAAAACGGCAGTCCGTACATGACGCTCACATATAACGGCGTGAAGTACAGCGGCGAATTTCTCGTGCAGGCTGATGAGTCTTCGGCTCAGACGCAGAAAATGACCTTTACTGCTACTGGTAATAACACTTGCGTATGGGGCAGCAAGAAAACTGCCTACAATGCCGCTGAGGACGTTGTTGACCTCACAAACAGCGGCAGTAAGCTCACATATAACAGCTCCAAGACCTCATATGAGGCACGCGGCATAAAAATCGGTGACACCTCTCTGCTCAGCGATGTCCCCTATTTCATCGAGAACAAGTTCAGCGGCATGGTACTCGACCTTGAAGGCAGCAATACAGCGGACGGAAATGTCCAGCAGTGGTCAAAGACGGGCGGCAGTCAGCAGGAATGGCGAATCTGCGACCTTGGTGACGGCTGGTGCAAGATAGTGTCAATGGCTGACGAGACTGCGGCTCTCACGGTTGACGGAAGCAATGCAGACAACGGACTGAATATCATGGTCTCGGCTTATACGGGCGCGGCTTCTCAGCAGTGGAAGCTCGTGCAGCATAACTCCTACTACGGAATAGTCTCACGCTGCTCGGAGGGCGGCGCTGGTCTGGACGTTTACGACTGGAGCGAGGAGAGCGGCGGCAACATCAACCAGTGGGAATACTGGGGCGGCGATTGCCAGCTCTGGAAAATATCCCCCATATATCCTGCGGTGAACGATTCGGGATATATTGTCCGCAACCTCAACAGCGGTCTGTATCTCGGCATAAACGGCACTAACGCAGAGCAGTCCGCGAAAAAGACCGTGTGGGATATTTCCGTAAACAGCGACGGCACTTATAAGCTCACGGCTCCCGACGGAAATGTGCTCACTGTTGACGGCAGCTCTGGCGACAACGGACAGAATATCGGTCTTGCGGCTGATACAGGCGCTAAGGGACAGAGCTTCACTATCACTCCCGACAGAAACGGCTCGTATATGATACTCTCGTCGTGCTCGGACGGCAAGGGCGGTCTGGACGTGTATAACATCAGCACCGAGAGCGGCGCGAATATCTGCCAGTGGGAATACTGGGGCGGCGACGGTCAGAAGTGGGTACTCATTCCTGCTAATGAGAAAAAAACTATGGGCGACGTAAATGCGGACGGCTCGGTCAATATTGCCGACCTTGTAATGCTCAACGGCTATGTCCTCGGCAGCGGCGAGCTCACCGACTACATTGCAGCCGATATATGCACAGATGAAAAGATAAATGTATTCGACCTTATCGGACTGAGGAAAACCCTCTTTGCTGAGAATTGACCCGATAAACTATATCTGTATACAGCAAAAGCTCCTCCCTTATGGGAGGAGCTGTATTTATACTTACTTTTATGAGACCTTTTCAAATATCCAGCTCTGACAGGAGCTTCCGTTGCCCTTCATTTCCTGAATATTCGCACCACTGGAGGTAGATGCGTCCGCGACCTCAACGACCTTGACGCCGCCTGTGTAGCAGTTTGTGTGTATCACATAGCTGCCGTCGGGATTCTTCGTCATGGTGAACTGCTGTCCCTTGGAACCCGATTTTTCCCATATCTGCACATTAGTGCCATTTGCGGCATTTCCGCCTGCAACGTCCAGATAGTAGGTCTCACCGCCTGCAAGCTGAGATACAAGATAATAGAAGCCGTTTCCGTCGGGGACAAGTCTCCATGTATTGCTCGCAGTAGGACTGTAAGCTCCCCACTGCTGAACATTTGCACCGTCCTCGGCTGTTCCGTCCCTGACCTCGAGATACTGACCGCTGTTCACATTCTTTATCATGTAGACCGCGCCGTCCTCAAGAGCGACTTCCCCGACATACGCAACATCGGGCTGTGGAGGAGTATCCATTCCGTCACCGAGATAGTAGCTGAGCATATTGGACTGATAATAACCCTTTGATGTCATATCATTGCGGTATGCAGGGTCCTGAGAGAGCGTGTTTAAACGGTAATCCGTCGGGATAGTTGTAGAGTAGATAATGAGGGAGTCCCAGTTATAGCCGCAGCAGATTATCTCCTCACGCCAGTCTCCGAGGATGTCACCATAGAACATCGGTGCACCGCGTTCGGAGCTGTTTGAGCCTGCTATCTTCCATGTAGTAGCAACTCGCTCTACGCTCTGGGTCTGATAGTTCCACTTCTCTATCTTGCTGTCATTGTAGCTCTCGGAAAGGAGGTCGCCGTCCCAGTAGAGCTTGAGCGAGGGATAGGCATTCGTGTCACTTATCTTGCTGCCGTTCTTGTCGTACATTCCCTGGAACGACCATACCTCATATCCTTCGTGTGTCGGGTCGACATCGCCGATATCTCCGCGTCCTACGTCGATCAGCTCACCCGTCTTGTCAGCTGCATAGTTTGTCCAGAGCATCTTGCCTGTGTTCATGTTTATGATATACTCAAGCAGATAATTTTCGTGGCGCTGCTGAACTCCGTAGCAGAGCATTTCCTTGCCGTTATCAGCATTACTGAACGGAGCAACGTGCCAACGGTCGCCGTGGATTATCTCGTTGTTGCTCCAGCGGAGTGAGCCGTCACTGTTGAGGACATAGCCCATATGCAGAACTTCGTCCTTACCGTCATAGTCAATATCTTCTACGCGGAACTGGTGAGCCTCCGCTCCCGCAGCATTTGCCTTCCACTGCTGGACAAGCTTGCCGTTTTCCATGTGGTACGCGACCATGTAGCTATTGAAGGACTTGTCGGAGTTGCGGTTCTTGATCCATGTTATGAGGGAGGGTGTCCTGCCGTCGAGATAGCCTATCTCCATCATGCACGCCTTCGGACCTACGTCGATCTTATCATCAGGAACAGGCGCAGAGGTTTTCAGCGTACCAGTCATTCCGTCGAGGACTGCAATGTCCTGACCGTTTGTGATGCTGTTTTTATGGACAGTACCGTCCCCGAAGGTAACTCCGTCTGCTATACGCACCATGACCTCTGCATGACCGTCAAGGTCGATGTCATAGACCGTTGCACCGTCCCACATTCCGACATCTATCGTGGAAGCTCCGGGAGTAATATTGTTCTTGTTTTCGCTGTTATAACCGAGGTCAAGCGTCCACAGGTAAGTTCCGTCGTCGAGATAAGCCTCGAGCTTCTGGTGGTCGTCAGCACAGCGGTCAACGAGATAGTCATATCTGCCGTCGCCGTTGAAGTCGCCTACCCATACGAAGTGGATAGTTCCTCCCTGATTGATAGGGATCATCTTTGCCGCGCCGCTGTTGCCCTTCACGAAAACAGACTCGCCAGCCTTGAGAGTATAACTGCCGTCGGTCTCGGATTCGACATTGTTGTAGACAGTCTTGACAAAATACGTGTTGTCGCGGCTCATGTCGGCGGTATTGTCAACAAAATTCGTACCATTCGTGAGCGGCTCAAAATTGAGCTTTGTCGTCACACCGTCAGTCGTGCGGTAGACGTTGAAAGCTATGTCGGGCTCGTCCTGTGCCATGAGTCGCCAGCTGACGAATACTCCGCTGCCGTTGCTGACAGCATATGTGCCGCGGTCAAGCTTTTCGATCTGCCGCGAACCTGTGAGCTTTTTCTGTCCGTTATATGCGAGTGTAGTGTCCACAGTGAAATACACGCCCGACGGGAATTCCTTTACCGCCGCAAGCAGATAGTCATTGAGCAGCTCTGCGTCCGCGGCATTGACCGTCCCGTCATCATTCAAATCGGACTGCTTCTGCGTTATCTCGTCAAGAGCCGTATTTCCCGATACAGCGGCTCTCAGCGCACAGAGGTCATGGATATCGAGACGCTCATTGCGGTCAAGGTCGCCGTAGTAATACCGTATCGCCTCTGCGGTATCATCTGCGGTCACGTTAATGGTCGGCATTGCAGAGCTCAGCACGCCTAAGCTGAGTGCAAATGCCAGCGTTTTTTTCAGATACATAAGTAAGCCCTCCTTGTTTTATATATTTATCTATTCACATTATAATGCAGTTTTCAAATACAGTCAAGAATAAAAAGTGCTGCAATACAGCACAATTCTTGACATATTCTGTCGGAAATGATATACTTAAAAAAAGGAGCTGAGGGATATGAAAATGATGTCAATGGGTTATCATCACCGCCATGTTAACGAGTTTCAGGTCGATCATTCAAATGGCTTTACGGTCTGGCTGCTGCTCATTGTTAAGTCCGCGGCGGTATTTGTCATAGACGGCGTGGAGCACTGTATCAAGCCGAATACGGTCATAATGTTCAGGAGCGATTCGCGCTATTCGTACTACCCTGCGGAAGCGGTCTACTATGACGACTGGATCCAGTTTCTTCCCGAGGAGGACGGCTGCGAATTGTTTGACGCTCTTCACCTGCGGACTGATGTGCCGTATACATTTTCTGTGACTGAGGACTTGTCGCAGCATATCCGAAAGATGTGCGGTGAATTCTATTCCGAGAGTCCCTTTCGGTTCAATATCACAGTGCTGATGTTTCAGATATTGCTGTTCAGGATAGCTGAAAAGCTCGCAAATATCACCATCAAGTCCGAGACACTCAGTGAGCTGCAAATGATAGGCTCAATTGGCGCTCCCCTCAGCAGACTGCCAACCGAGATTCGCAGGGTACAGGCGATTGCCGAGATACACGACGAGATATTCCGCTGGGCAGACAGGAAGTGGACTGTCGATGAAATGGCTGAACGGACAGGCTTGAGCCGTTCCCGTTTTCAACATTTGTACCGCGAAATTTACGGTCAGAGTGTGTCTGCTGACATTGCCGAGAGCAGAATGAACTATGCAAAGCGGCTTCTGTCGGAAACGAGCCTGTCCGTCAGAGATATCGCATTCAAGGTCGGCTATTCTGGCTACACAAATTTTGTACGGAAATTCACCGAGATCGTCGGCTGTTCCCCAAGGGACTACCGAAACCAAAGCAAATAGCTGCCACAACACACAAAAAGCCTCTCCGAGCGAATTGGACCAATTTGTGCGCACGTCACAAGTTGAAGCGGTTCTCAAGGAGAGACTTTTTTCATTAGGGCATCTCTAAAAACCTGTTTGGTTAAGGAAAAAGCAGATAGGTGCAGTAGATGCAAGGAAAGCCCTTGCAGGCGTGCTGTCGC
>ONNL01000165.1 GCA_900319195.1 uncultured Ruminococcus sp.
GCTCCTCTACGCTGCTAAAGCAGCTATGCCCCGATAGTAGTCTATCGGGGCATAGAGGAAGCTTAACAAAGTTTTCCCCCGATAAAGTCATTCTCTCATTCCGAGAGCAGTCTGGCGGTCAATTTTTTCGACCTTCATAAGATTGGTAGTACCCGAAACACCGAGCGGAACGCCTGCTGTAATTACAACGAGGTCGCCGTCCTCAGCGAGACCGTGCGACTCGGCAGCCTCGGCTGCTGCTGCGAAGAGCTCGTCGGTATTGGTCTTTTCGTCAATGATGAACGGGATAACGCCCCAGCTCATATTCATCTGTCTGCATACGGCAGGGCTCATAGTGCAGCTGATTATTGGGCAGCTCGGGCGGTATTTCGAGATAAGTCTTGCCGTCTGTCCGCCGAGCGATACTGTGATTATAGCCTTTGCATTGAGGTCGTGCGCGGTCGTGACGGTAGCGTGTGCGATAGCCTCAGCGATAACGCTGTTCTGTCCCGAGCGTCTTGCGGCAAATCTGCCCTTGTAGTCGATGTGGTCCTCGGTCGTTTCAGCGATGAGAGCCATTGTCTTTACGGTCTCAACAGGGAACGCGCCGGCGGCTGTCTCGCCCGAGAGCATGATAGCGCTCGTGCCGTCGTAGATAGCGTTTGCAACGTCGGTTATCTCGGCTCTCGTCGGTCTCGGATTGGTTATCATGGACTCGAGCATCTGTGTTGCTGTAATGACCTGCTTGCCTGCGTTATATCCCTTTTTGATGAGGGTCTTCTGTATGGACGGTATCTGCTCGAAGGGTATCTCTACGCCCATATCGCCTCTTGCGACCATTATTCCGTCAGCGGCTTCGAGTATCTCGTCGATATTCTCAACACCGTCTGAGTTCTCTATTTTTGCGATTATACGAACATCAAACCAGCCGAGCGACTGCGTGAACTTTCTCAGATAGTTTATATCAGCTGCCGAGCGTACAAAGCTTGCAGCGATAAAGTCGAAGCCCATTTTCGAGCCGAATTCAAGGTCGTCCATGTCCTTTTCGTTGAGGTATGGCATCGAGAGCTTTACTCCGGGAACATTTATGCCCTTGTTATTCGAGAGCACTCCGCCGTGGATAACTCGGCAGACTATATCGGTAGCGCTCACCTGCTCGGCAAGCAACTCGATAACACCGTCATTGACAAGTATTTTCGTACCGCGTCCGACATCTCTCGGGAGCTTCTTGAAGCTTATGCTGCCGACCTTGTCATCACAGAGGCATTCCTTGGTCGTCAGCGTGTAGGTGTCGCCGTCGTGTATCTCGACAGGCTTGTCGTCAACGAATTTGCCGAGACGTATCTCGGGTCCCTTCGTATCGAGCATTGTAGCTATCGGCAGATCAAGCTCCTCACGAAGCCTTTCTATCTGTCTCAGTCTCTTTTCGTGTGTTTCATAATCACCGTGTGAAAAGTTGAAGCGAGCAACATTCATGCCTGCAAGCATAAGCTCGCGCATAATATTTTCGTCATCGGTAGCCGGTCCGATAGTACATACTATCTTGGTTTTTCTCATTGCAGAGGACTCCTTTTAAGGTAAATATCAAATCTGTTATAAAAACTGCCTTCAGCTGAGCTTTTTCAGCTTTGCATAATTAGCCATTATCTTCTTCGTGCCGACCTTATCAAAGGCTATTTCGAGCATTGAATCGTTGGACATCTTCTTGACGGACACGATAGTTCCCTCACCGAAGATATTGTGCATGACTCTCTCTCCTGCCGCATATTCCGCAGCCGTGCGCTTTGCAGTGCCCGAGAGCATTTTGTTTCGCGCTATCTGCTGCTTCAGTGTTGCGGAATGAACCTCGGTAACTGCGTCGTTGTCGTCGGCACTGCTCTGCACCGTTGCATTGTTGTCGTGCTTCTCGATAAGCTCACTGTCTATTTCGCGGATAAAGCGTGAGGTGACATTTCTCTGAGTCTGTCCGAACAGCATTCTGCGGTTGGCGCTCGTGAGGCAGAGATTCTTCTTTGCACGGGTTATCGCAACATACGCAAGACGGCGCTCCTCCTCGAGCTCCTCCTCGCTGTCCATTGAGCGCGAGCTTGGGAAAAGTCCCTCCTCAAGACCTGTCACGAAAACGTTCTTGTATTCAAGTCCCTTTGCGGAGTGCACGGTCATAAGTGTGACACGGTCGTCCGTAGAGTTATCGCGGTCAGCCTCGGTGTAGAGTGCAACCTCCTCAAGGAAGCCGCTGAGGTCGGGCTCCTCGCTCTCAGCCATATACTGAGTTATGGACGTTCTGAGCTCCTGTACGTTCTCTATCTTGGGATCGGGATTTTCAAGCGTTTTCAGATATGCAAGGTAGCCTGTCTTGTCGAGCACCTCGTCAAGCAGCTCGTCAAGCGGAAGCTCCTCCGCCTTTTCAATGAGATACTCAAACATATCCGCAGCCTTTTTCAGAGCCGTTATCTTCTTTGCGAGCGGAGCATATTCCTCGCAGTTCTTCATGACCTCATACGGTGAGATGCCGAGGTCACGGCTTATGTCCTGAATGACAGCAACAGTAGAGTCACCGATGCTGCGCTTCGGCTCGTTGATTATTCTCCTGAATCTGAGCATATCGCTCGGGTTGTCGATGAATGCGAGGTACGAGGTGACGTCCTTTATCTCCTTGCGGTCGAAGAACCTCATGCCGCCGTATACCTTGTACGGAATGCCGCACTTCACAAGCATACGCTCGAGCGAGTTGGACTGCGCGTTCATGCGGTAGAGCACAGCGTTATCCGCGTACTTTCCGCCCTTTTTGTAGTCGTCGAGGATAGTCTCTGCAATAAAGTTTGCCTCGTCCGTCTCGTCGGCAGCCTTGTACCAGTATATCTTGTCGCCGCCCTTGACGTCAGTCCACAGGGTCTTGTCCTTGCGGCTGTTGTTGTGGCGGATAACGGAGTTCGCAGCGTTGAGGATAACAGATGTTGAGCGGTAATTCTGCTCGAGGCGAATGACTTTTGCTCCGCTGAACTGCGACTCAAAGCCGAGTATGTTCTCGATATTGGCACCGCGGAATTTGTATATGCTCTGGTCGTCGTCGCCGACTACGCAGAGGTTTGAGTGTGCCGCGGACAGCATGGAAACGAGCTTGAACTGAACATGGTTGGTGTCCTGATACTCGTCCACCATTATGTACCTGAACTTCTTCTGATATTTTTCGAGCACCTCTGGGAATTTCTCGAAAAGGCGCACGGTATAGACGAGAATGTCGTCGAAATCAAGGGCATTCGCGTCCATCATTCTCTGCTGGTAGACCGCATAGATACGCGCAACAGCCTTCCTGCGATAGTCTATCCCTGCTTCTGCGCGGAGAGTCTCGGGAGTTATGAGCTTATCCTTTGCCGAGCTTATCTCGCTGAGGACAGACCTCGGGGCAAACTGCTTCTCCGAGAGGTCAAGCTCTGCCATGACATTCTTTATCATGCGCTGGCTGTCGTCGGAGTCATACACAGTGAAATCCGAAGCGAAGCCGAGAGCGGTTATCTCGCGTCTGAGAATACGCATACAAGCCGAGTGGAAGGTGGAAGCATTGATATTCTCGCCGTCCTCTCCGAGCATATCCGCAAGACGTGTGCGAAGCTCGCCTGCCGCCTTATTGGTAAAGGTAATGGCAAGGATATTCCACGGCTTTATCGGCTCGACCGCAACTATATCTCGCAGGGTCTCGAAGTCGTCGGTCTTTCCCTCGGCGTAGTCGCAGAGAAAGGCAATGTCGTCCGCACTGCCCTCACGCGAATCGTCGAAATAGGCGTTGCCGAAGTTTATCATGTTAGCGATACGGTTGACAATAACAGTAGTCTTTCCGCTTCCTGCGCCTGCAAGCACAAGAAGAGGACCGTTAACGGTAAATACAGCCTCCTGCTGCATATCGTTCATACGGCTGAAATATTTTTTTAAAGCCGACTGTTTTGCTTCCGCGAATGAGTTTTTGTTCATATCAAGGTCTCCATATAAAAATGCATTTCGAACCGCAGACAGCCGCAAGAGGTCGGCTGCGGGAGCTTTTATCTGTTTGCTCCGCCGCGGACGGTATTATCCATACTATTATTTTATTCTATTATAACACATTCCGGATTCAATAGCAAGCGTCTGTTGATTTTTTTCACTGATAATATTATTCAGGATCCGACCGCCCTCATTAACAGGCGATGAAAGGTATTAGTATTATTCTATTTTCGGAATATTTCATCGTATGTTGTCTTGAGTATCTCCTTTATCAAAATTATCTCATCGGGGTACAAATGGCGCTGACCCACTTCAATTTTAGCGATCGCGCTCCGTGTAATGTCGCAGCCGTTTATCTGAAGCTTTGCGGCAAGCTGCTCCTGTGTGATCCCTTTTCCTTCACGTATAGTTCTTATATTATTTCCTATCATGGTTTCAATTGCTTTGTTCATTTTCACCAAATCCTCCTCACGATTTTCTGCACCCAAACAGGTGCAGACAGCGCTGACTTTATTATATCCGCGTGGCATAATAAAATTGCACCTATATAGGCGCAATGAATAATGTTTTACGTAGGGTATGATTTATGAAAAAAATTACAGCTTTTATAGGGTCGCTCCCGGTTCATATACCGTACAATTCACTAATACAAACTAAAGGGCACCTCTAAATAAGCTCTTGACATCTCCGCCGAAATCATGTATAATATAAGCATATTATAAAAACTATGACGGAGAGAAGTAGGCATATTCCGATTTTCAGAGAGCTGTCGGACGGTGTGAGGCGGCATGAGGGTATGATGAAGGTAGCTCCCGAGTTCCTGCGGTGAACATTACAGTAGCCGTCGGCGTTATCTCACGTTACAGAGAGAATGAGTGCAGGGCATATGCTCTGAATTCAGGTGGTAACACGGACTTACGTTCGCCCTGAACCGAAAAAACGGTTCGGGGCGATTTTTATTGCATTCAGGACCGAATTTACAAAAAGGAGATATTTCAATGGCAAAGGAACTTGCTAAGGCTTATGACCCTAAGTCCTTCGAGGACAGGATCTACAAGGAATGGAACGACAAGGGCTGCTTCCGCGCAGAAGCTGACCCGAAAAAGACTCCCTATACAATAGTTATTCCGCCTCCGAACATCACGGGACAGCTCCACATGGGACACGCTCTCGACGAGACATTGCAGGATATACTTATCCGCTGGAAGAGAATGAGCGGATATGCTGCACTCTGGCTCCCGGGTACCGACCATGCTGCTATCGCCACCGAGGCTAAGATAGTTGAGGCTATGCGCAAGGAGGGCATCACGAAAGAAGAAATAGGTCGTGAGGCTTTCATGGAGCGCGCTTGGGAGTGGAAGAAGAAGTTCGGCGGCAGGATCGTTGAACAGCTCAAGAAGCTCGGCTCGTCATGCGACTGGTCACGCGAGAGATTCACAATGGACGAGGGCTGCTCGAAGGCAGTCAAGGAGGTCTTTGTAAAATACTACGAAAAGGGACTTATCTACCGCGGAAAGAGAATAGTAAACTGGTGCCCTAAATGCGGCACTACACTCTCCGACGCAGAGGTAACATACGAGGATCAGGCAGGTCATTTCTGGCACCTCCGCTATAAGTTCAAGGACAGCGACGACTACCTCGAGCTTGCTACAACACGTCCCGAAACGCTCCTTGGTGATACTGCCGTTGCCGTAAACCCGAACGACGAGCGCTATAAGGATATTGTCGGCAAGACTCTTATCCTGCCTATCGTACACAGAGAGATACCCGTTGTTGCCGACGATTACGTTGATATTGAATTCGGTACAGGTGTTGTTAAGATAACTCCTGCACACGACCCGAATGACTTCGAGGTAGGACTCCGTCACAACCTCCCCGTTATAAATGTACTCAACGACGACGCTACTATCGTTGACGATTATCCGAAGTACGCAGGAATGGACAGATACACCGCTCGTGAGGCTATCGTCGAGGACCTCAAGGCTGAGGGAGCACTCGTTGAGGTCGAGGACTACAGCCACAATGTCGGCACCTGTTACCGCTGCGGCACTACTGTCGAGCCGAAGGTTTCAACACAGTGGTTCGTAAAAATGCAGCCGCTCGCACAGCCTGCTATCGACGCTGTAAAGAACGGCGACACAAAGTTCGTACCCGAGCGCTTTGACAAGATATACTTCCACTGGCTCGAAAACATCAGAGACTGGTGCATTTCCCGTCAGATATGGTGGGGACATCAGATACCTGCATTCTACTGCGACGAGTGCGGCGAAATGGTCGTAACAAAGGAGAGCTCATGCAACTGCCCGAAGTGCAGTAAGCCCATGAGACAGGATCCCGATACTCTCGATACATGGTTCAGCTCGGCACTCTGGCCGTTCTCTACTCTGGGCTGGCCCGAAAAGACTGAGGACCTTGACTACTTCTACCCGACAAATACCCTCGTAACAGGCTATGACATCATCTTCTTCTGGGTGATCAGAATGATGTTCAGCGGTCTTGAGAATATGGGCAAGGTGCCTTTCGATACTGTCCTCATTCACGGACTTGTACGTGATGCACAGGGACGCAAGATGTCGAAGTCTCTCGGCAACGGTATCGACCCGCTCGAGGTTATCGACCAGTACGGCGCGGACGCTCTCCGCTTCATGCTCGCAACAGGCAACTCGCCCGGAAACGATATGCGCTATATCGACGAAAAGGTGAAGTCTGCACGTAACTTTGCAAACAAGCTTTGGAACGCTTCACGCTTCATCATGATGAACCTCCCCGACGACTTTGAGTTCAGGGGACTCCCATCTGAGCTTGAAATTGAGGATAAGTGGCTCGTAAACAAGTTCAACAAGCTTGCTAAGGAAGTAAACGAGAACCTCGAAAAGTTCGAGCTCGGAATCGCTTCACAGAAGATTTACGACTTCATCTGGGACGTTTACTGCGACTGGTATATCGAGCTCACAAAGCCGAGAATTCAGGCAGGCGGCGAGACAATGGCAAAGGCACAGGCTGTGCTCGTATGGGCAATGGAGGGAATGCTCAAGCTCCTGCACCCGTTCATGCCGTTCATCACTGAGGAGATCTGGCAGGTTCTCACAAACGAGAAGTCAATGATAATCCTCGAGTCCTATCCGGTATATGACAGCAGTGTTAACTATGACAGCGAGGAGAAGGAATTCGAGAAGATAATCTCCGCAATAAAGGCTGTCCGCAACGTCCGCACAGAGATGAACGTACCGCCGTCGGTAAAGGCAAAGCTCAACATCGAGACCGAGGACAAGGAGCTCTTCAAGTCCTGCGAGCAGTTCTTCGAGAAGCTTGCTTCTGCTTCGTCTATCGAGGTCGGTGACAGCTTTGACCACGAAAATTCGGCAAATGCAGTTACAGAGTCCGCAAGGATATTCATTCCTATGGACGAGCTCGTTGACAAGGAAAAGGAGATAGCTCGTCTCACAAAGGAAAAGGAAAAGGTTCAGAAGGACATCGACTTCCTCAGCGGAAAGCTCAATAATCAGGGCTTTATCGCAAAGGCTCCCGCACAGCTCATCGAGGCTCAGAAGGCTAAGCTTGCGACAGCACAGGAGAAGATGACCAAGATAGAGCAGTCCATAGCTGCGTTCAATAAATAAAAGTACTGAGCCTGTTCTGTATATAGGTACAGGGCAGGCTCTTGCTGAATATCAATATTATCAAGGAGATGTTTTACAATGAGCAAGGCATACGATTTTATCAAGGAATGCGGAGTTTTCTACGTTATCACAAACAACGGCGAATACCCTGCGGCACGTCCCTTCGGGATAATCATGGAGGACGGCGACGACCTCTTCATCGCTACACACGACGGAAATCAGGCTCACAAGCAGCTTCGTGCTGACGGTCATATCCAGATAGTCGCAAAGAAGGACAACTCTTACGACTGGGTGCGCGTGACAGGTCTTGCAGAGGAGTGCACAGACGTTGCAATGAAGCAGAGACTTCTGGACGAGAATCCTATTGCAGTCGGTATGTACGGCTCTGCGGAGTCCGAGCACTTCCTGCTGTTCAGGGTCAAGGTCGTAGACACCGAGTACAAGTCGGCATAAACGGTCGGAGCATTGTACACAGGCAAAGCAGTGAATATCTGTGGTTTGAAGTCGGGCGATTCGCACTGGGACAAGGCCGCGGAATTCGCACGACACTGCTCATGGAGGGCAGGGCTCGGCTATGAAAGGCTCTACATCGTGAGCGGCGAGGTCGGACTGTATGAGAAGTACGGTTTCACAAGGCTCGGGAATTTTGAAACCATCTACAATACCGCAGAACAGCTTTTTGTGAGGGAAATATGACGGCTAAAGAGAAGATTTTTGAATACGTCCGCGACAACTACGGCACGGAGCCCGAGTATCCGTGGGCGAAAACT
Organism: uncultured Ruminococcus sp.; assembly: GCA_900319195.1. Classification (GTDB taxonomy): domain Bacteria; phylum Bacillota; class Clostridia; order Oscillospirales; family Ruminococcaceae; genus Ruminococcus. The sequence continues at coordinate 8,348 of ONNL01000165.1, forward strand.
CCCGAATTTGCGGTGCTGCGCCACAGCTCCAACAAGAAGTGGTACGGTCTTATCATGAGCGTGAACGGAAAAGCCTTCGGGCTCGACGACAGCGTGATATGGGTGATAAACCTCAAGGTCTCGCCGCAGGTGCACGAGATAATGACCGCCGAGGGCACGGCATTCCCTGCATATCACATGAACAAGAAGAAGTGGCTCTCCGTGCCGCTCGAAAGCTATGTCACGGACGAGGTAATGCACAGCCTCATAGACGAGAGCTATGAGCTGACCAAGTAGGTGATAACATGATATTTGAAATACCTGTTCTGGAAACGGAACGTTTTACGCTCCGCCCTCTCAGCGTTAGCGACGCTGATGATGTATTCAAGTGGGCAAGCGACGAGGCGGTCGCACGTTATCTGCGGTATGAGCCGCACGAGAGCACCGATACCTCACGGGAATGGCTCAGCTCGCTCGATACGCTTGAAAACGAGTACACCTGGGGCATCGTCCGAAAGAGCGACGGTCAGCTTATCGGCTGCTGCTCCATGAGGTCGCATGAGGACGGAAAGTGGTGGACTATCGGTTACAGTCTCCGCCGCGACTGCTGGAACAAAGGCTGTGCGACCGAGGTCACAAAGAGAATGATAGCGTTCATTCGTGGAAAATACGGAGATGTCGGCATATATGCGGCTCACGCGGTCGAGAACACCGCCTCGGGACGTGTTATGGAAAAGTGCGGTATGCACTATGTCCGCGACGGCGAGGAGAGCTCGTTTGACGGAAGGACTATCTTCAAGGTGAAGATATATCAGCTCAGGGAGGAAAAGAAATGATAAAGCACATCGTAATGTTTAAGCTCGGAGAGGCAAACGGAAAGTCCGAGTATGAAAATGCTGTTGAAGCTCAGAAGCGCTTTGAGAGCGTTATCGCAAATGTACCTCAGCTCAGAAAGGGCGAGCTTGTGATAAATTCCAAGGACGCGCCGCAGGATAACTATACCATTTCCCTGCTCTGCGACTTCGATACTATCGACGACCTCAACGCCTATCAGGTCCACCCTGCACACGTCGAGTTCGGGAAATTCCTTGCAACCTGTAAGACGTCAAGAGCTTGCATCGACTACGAATACTAAAAACAGGACGGACTTGTTCCGCCCCTTTTTGTGAGGGATAATATGAACTTTGAAGAATGTATGGATTTTATAAATTCCTACAGCAAATCCGGCGGCAGGATCACCGACCTCTCACGCGCACGCGAGCTCATGGAGCGTATCGGGAATCCTGAGCGCAGTCTCAGATTCGTACACATTGCAGGCACCAACGGCAAGGGCTCGACGCTTGAATACATCTCGAATGCTCTGATACTTGCAGGCTGCAAAACGGGACAATTCACCTCGCCGTTTGTCACACACTATGCCGACCGCATACGTATTAACGGCAGTGAGATAGGGGAGGACGCGCTGTGCGAGATATGCTCCCGAGTGAAGTCCTGCGTCGCTGACAGGCAGTATTCACAGTTTGAGATAACAATGGCAATAGCTATGCTTTGGTATGAGCGCGAGAAATGCGACGTCGTCGTACTTGAGACAGGCATAGGCGGACTGCTCGACTCCACAAACGTCATACCGCCGCCGCTCGTTTCGGTGATAACCGCCGTTTCGCTCGACCACACTGCGATACTCGGCAATACCGTTGAGGAGATAGCCGCTCAGAAGGCAGGTATAATCAAGGAGCACTCGGCAGTCGTTGCCGCCGCGGACAATCCCCCCTCGGTATTGCAGGTCATAGCGAACAAGGCAAGTTCTGTCGGAGCGGAGCTTATCGTACCCTCTCCCGAGCATATAAAGCCGCTTGAAATAGGTATCGAGGGCTGTGCGTTCACCTATCACGGAGACAGTTTCAGGACAGCAATGACAGGTCTGCATCAGGTCTATAATGCCGTAACCGCAATAGAGGTGTGCAGATATCTGAACA
>ONNL01000063.1 GCA_900319195.1 uncultured Ruminococcus sp.
TGTTTCCATTGCGCTAAATGATAAAAAAGGACTTGCATTTGCCTCGAATTCCGAACCTGTGGAATACGGATATTTCTCTCCGTTTAATATCATGCTGAGAGATATAGGCGATAACGATATTTCCGAGTTTTGATTTTCACAAAAAATAGAAAATTTAGCAATTTAAACAGAAAGCTTGAAAAGTTTTTGTTGACAATATTCAAAAAAAGTGTTATAATATATTCGTAGGCTTAATGCCAATCCATTATATCGGAGTATCAGTTTATGTCAGCACAGCTTGAGATCGAAAGAAAATTTCTTGTCAAATATCCTGATATTGACAGTCTCGATGTCAGAAGAAGGGCAAGTATCATTCAGACTTATTTAAATAACGGAAAAAACGGCTCGCAGAGACGTGTGCGGGAAATTACAGAAAACAATACCGTGAAGCACACATATACGGAAAAGATTTTCCTTGACCCTGCTGTTCGTGAGGAAAATGAACGCGTGATCACCGAGGAAGAATACAATGTTTTGCTCAGCGATAAAAAAAGCAAGCTTCGCCCGATCAAAAAGGTTCGCTATTGCTTCAACTACCATGAGCAGAATTTTGAACTCGATACGTATCCGTTTTCTGATAAGCTGGCAATTATGGAACTGGAGCTTGACAGCATCGAGCAGAATATCGACTTTCCTGATAATGTCTGCGTTTTAAAGGACGTAACGGGTGACAGCAGCTATTCAAACTCCTCACTTGCAAACGCAGGGGCATTTCCCGAGGAGTGCGATTCTTATTTCTTAGGAGAACTTGATGGCAGAAAAGATAATTGAAGTTGATGATCAGGAACAAATTTCCGAGCTTTTCGGCAAGCTTGATGATAATGTCGAGCGTATACAGAAGCATTACAATGTGAAGATAGTCAGCCGTGACGGCTGTGTAAAAATTATAGGTGATGAAAATAATATCTCGGAAGCTGAGAGAGCGGTCGAGGCACTGCTCAGAATGAACGGTATCGGTCAGCCTCTCAATGAGCAGACGGTAAGATATGTCACCTCAATGGTCACTGAGGGCATAGAGGAACAGATAGCCGAATTGAAGGGCGACGGTGTATGTGTCACATCATCAGGCAAAATTGTAAAACCGCGTACTGTCGGTCAAAAGAGATATGTTGACAGCATAAAGTCAAATACGATAGTGCTCGGGATAGGTCCTGCGGGTACAGGAAAGACCTACCTTGCTGTTGCAATGGCTGTAAAGGCATTCCGTGAGCATAAGATAAAAAAGATTATCCTCACTCGTCCTGCTGTTGAAGCAGGGGAGAAGCTCGGATTCCTTCCGGGCGATATGCAGGATAAGGTAGACCCGTATCTCAGACCGCTTTATGATGCACTGTTTGATATGTTTGGAGCAGAGAGCTTCGGGCGATATATGGAAAAAGGCATTATTGAAGTTGCTCCGCTTGCATATATGCGCGGAAGAACTCTTGATGAAGCGTTTATAATTCTCGATGAGGCGCAGAATACGACCTCAGAACAGATAAAAATGTTCCTTACTCGATTGGGGAACGAAAGCAGAATGGTAATAACCGGCGACATCACGCAGATAGATTTGCCGGAAATAAAAAAGTCCGGACTCGTTGAGGCGATAAAGGTGCTTAAAGGCATTGACGACATTGATATCCATTATTTTACTGAAAAAGATGTTGTTCGCCACAGACTTGTTCAGGATATAATAAAAGCTTATGAAAAATATAATGAAGGGAAAATAAAGAATCATGGCTAAGCTTAAGGTTTACATTAAAAATAATCAGAACGAAGTTAAAGTCCCCGTTGGACTCAGACTTCTGATAAGAAGATGCTGTCAGGCTGTACTTACTACCGAAAAGTTTGACAAGGACGCTGAGGTGAGCGTTTCATTCGTAAGTAATGCCGAGATAAAGAACCTCAACAAGATATACAGAGAAAAGGACAGTGTTACTGATGTCCTCTCATTTCCTCTTACAAGTCAGGACGGTTCTGTTGAGATAAATCAGGATACAGGTGCCGTACTTCTCGGTGATGTTGTTATTTCCCTTGAGACTGCTGTAAAGCAGGCTGCAAGCTACGGTCATTCACTTGAAAGGGAAGTAGGCTTCCTCACTGTACATTCAATGCTCCACCTTCTCGGATATGACCACGAAACGAGTATGCTCGACCAGAGAATAATGCGCGAAAAGGAAGAGTCTGTGCTTGAAAAACTCGGTATCTCAAGAGACGCTACATTTGTAAACAACGGCGAGGACAATAACTAATGCCGAGGACCGCTTTTGTAACTATTGCAGGAAGGACAAATGCAGGCAAATCCTCTCTCCTTAACGCGATAATCGGTGAAAAAATCGCTTCTGTAAGCAGCAAGCCTCAGACTACACGTACAAGAATAACGGGACTTCGCAACATTGACGATGTTCAGCTCGTCTTCTTCGATACCCCGGGACTTCACAAGCCGGTGAACAGGCTGAGTGAGCATATGCTTGAGACTGTAAAGGAATCTGTGAGCGATATTGATGCTGTTATTTTTGTTATGGACTGCACCAAGAAGATAAATGACAGCGAGCTTGAACTTCTCAGGTCACTTAACAGCTCCAAAATGCCTGTTATCCTCGTTCTTAATAAGATAGACCTGCTGAAAAGCATGGATTCGCTTGCTCCAATAATATCTGACATGACATCTCAGATCGATTTTGAAGCAGTGATACCCGTCAGCATTATCCAGAACAGCGGCGTGGATATTGTTATCGACGAGATAATAAAGCTGTCAGTCGAATCACAACACTACTTCCCCGATGATATGCTGACAGACCAGCCTGAGAAGGTCTTGGCTGCTGAGATGATACGCGAGAAGCTGCTTGAGTTGCTCAGAGATGAAGTACCTCACGGCATTGCTGTAAGCGTCGAGTCTATGACGGAGCGTGATGACAAAGATATCCTCGATATTTCAGCAGTTATCTACTGTGAACGCGATTCGCATAAGGGGATAATTATCGGCAAGGGCGGAGCTATGCTCAAAAAGGCTTCAACGCTTGCCCGTGAAGAGCTCGAGGACTTCTTCCGCATAAAAGTCAATCTCAAATGCTGGGTCAAGGTTAAAGAGGACTGGAGAAATAATGAAATGTACATTCGCAGCTTCGGTCTTTCTGAAAAATAATAATATGTGATTTTCCGCAGATAATAACTGCGGAGGCGTTTTTAATGAATGATGAACTATTCTGGAAGCTTTTTGCCGATACGGGTAATATCGGCTGTTATATGCTTTATTCTGCGTTGAGGAACGATAATGATAATTGTTGAAGGTATTGTCCTTAAAGAACGTTCGGTAGGCGAACAGGATAAATTTATAGATATTCTTACCAAAGAAAACGGACTTGTCGAGCTTTCCGTGAAGGGTGCAAGAAAGATAAACGGAAAATCGGGCAGTTCTACACAGCTTTTTGCATACTCAAGGTTCTGCGTCAACAAAAGGGGAGACAGGCTCTTTTTGAACAGCGCAGAGCCTATACATATTTTTTACGGACTGCGCGATTCGCTGACAAAAATCTCCCTCGCTTCATATTTTGCGGAGATACTGAGATTCTGCATAAAATCAGACTCCAATAGTGCGGATATACTCCGGCTGTTCTTAAACACTCTGCATTTTCTTGAAAACGGACAGCGTAATGAGCTTCTGCTGAAATCTGTTTTTGAACTCAGACTGCTCTCTGAGATTGGATTTATGCCTGATGTGGTTGCCTGCCGCGGCTGTGGAGTTTTTGAACCGCAGGAGCTTTTTTTTGCGATCGACGGCAGCGGATTCTATTGCAGCGATTGCTATAGATCGGATACAGATACGGGATACTTCAAGGTGACACTTCCCGTGCTAAGTGCTCTCCGACACATCGTACTCTCAGACTTTGACAGGCTTTTCAATTTCAGAGTGACCGAAAAAATACAAGAAAAGCTCTCAGAGCTTTCTGAGACTATGCTGCTTTTGCACACAGAAAGAGAGTTCCGAACTCTCGACTTTTATAAATCAATGGTAAACACAGGAATTTGATATGAATAAATACTTAAAGACACTTGAACTTGATAAGATTCTCGAAATGCTCGCGGAGCTTACTTCTAATGATGAATCAAGAAGAATGGCTCTCGCACTGCGTCCCGACACCGATTTTGAACGGGTCAAGAATGAAAATCTGAAAACCTCGCAGGCATTGAGCCTGTCAATTCAGTATGGTGCTCCGCCGTTCAGCAATTTCACTGATATCTGCAATGTTGCGGCAAGGGCGCAGTCGGGCGCTATAATCTCTTTGGCAGACCTTCTGAATATTGCCTCTATGCTTCGTCAGATACGCGACATTTCGGACTGGCGCAAACGATGCGAGAATACCGAGACGGAGCTTGATTATCTGTTTTCTCAGCTCATGCCGAATGAAAGGCTGCTTGAAGCTCTTGAGCGTTCTATCGTGAATGAAAATGAGATAGCAGATGCCGCAAGTCCCGAGCTTGCCGCTATACGCAGGAAGATAAACAAGGCTGAAATGCAGCTAAGGGAAACCCTCGACAGAATGGTCAAAAATAAGACCACGCAGACATATCTTCAGGAAAATTCCGTTACCATGCGTGACGGACGTTTTGTTCTGCCCGTAAAATCCGAGTACAGAAGTCAGATAAGCGGACTTGTCCATGACACCTCTGCAACTGGTCAGACCATATTCATTGAACCCATGGCGATAGTTGAGGCGAATAACGACATTCGTATCCTCGAGGGCAAGGAACAGGAAGAGATAGAGCGCATTATTCGCGTTCTTTGCAGTGAATGCGGTGAGTATGCGGACACTCTATGCCATAATTATAAGGTCTGCACGGAGCTTAACCTTTATTTTGCAAAATCCGAGCTTGCGGCAAAGCTCAACTGCACAATGCCCGAAATAACCGATGACGGAAAGCTCTATCTGAAAAAGGCTCGCCACCCTCTTATCGACAAGAACAAGGCTGTGCCAGTGACGCTTTCTCTCGGAAATGAGTACAATACGCTCATAATCACGGGTCCAAACACAGGCGGTAAAACGGTTTCACTAAAAACTGCGGGACTGCTCAGTGCAATGACAATGTGCGGACTTCTTATCCCTGTTGCCGACGGCAGCAAAATATCAGTCTTTGACCACATTCTTGCGGATATAGGCGACAGTCAGAGTATCGAGCAGAATCTTTCAACGTTCTCGTCCCACACAAATAACGTGATCGAGATATTGAAAGCTGCTGACAGCCGTTCGCTTGTTCTGCTTGATGAGCTCGGCTCGGGAACTGACCCGATCGAAGGCGCGGCTCTTGCTGTTTCGGTAATAAAAAAGCTCATGAAAAGCCGTGCAAAATTAATGGTCACTACACATTATCAGGAGCTGAAAATCTTTGCTATTGATAACGATGATGTAGAAAATGCTTCATGCGAGTTTGACATAGAGACTCTCAGACCTACGTACAGACTTATTGTCGGCTCACCGGGAAAATCCAACGCGTTTGCGATTTCCGAGAGTCTCGGTATGCCCGAGGATATAATCTCGGACGCAAGGGAGCTTGTCAAGGATCAGAACAGCAGACTTGAAGAGGTCATAAGCAAGCTTGACGCTTCAAGGAAGGAGCTTGAGGATCAGAAGGATGAAATATCCCGTCTGAAAGCCGAGATCAGCGAACATGAGGCTGTGCTCCGAAAAGAGCGTGAAGCAATTGAGAAGATTAAGACTGATGAGCTTGAAAAGGCAAGACAGCGTGCAATGACGATAATCGAGCAGACAAAAGCCGCGTCTAATGAGCTACTTGACGAGCTCGACAAGCTGCGTAAGGAAAAGGAAAAGAAAAACTTCTCCGAGAATGTTTCGGGAATGAAGCAGCGTACAAGGCAGAGCTTCAACAAAATGTATGATACCGCCAATCCCGTTGAAAACAACAGCAATGATGAATATGTCCTGCCGAGAAAGCTCAGAAGGGGAGACACTGTTTTTATTGTTGACCTCAACAGAAAGGGCATAATTTCGGGCGACCCTGACGGCAGTGACTCCGTTTACGTACAAATGGGTGTAATGAAGTCCAAGATAAAGATATCGCGTCTGAGACTTGTAGAGGCTGAAAAGAAGCCTGCTCCGAGTACGACCAAGCGCAAGACCCGAAATACAGGCAAGGTAGGAGTCAAGGTCGAGCGAAGGGGAAGTATGGAGCTCGACATACGCGGATACACCTGTGATGACGGTGTATATCAGCTTGACGCTTTCCTTGACAGAGCAGTAATGTCGAATATCTCAATGGTCACAATAATTCACGGTAAGGGTACAGGACAACTCCGTGCGGCTATACACAGCCGATTAAAGTGCCACCCGTCAGTAAAGTCGTTCCGCCTCGGAGTATTTGGCGAGGGCGAGGACGGTGTAACTATCGTTGAATTGAAGTAAAACTTAA
>ONNL01000010.1 GCA_900319195.1 uncultured Ruminococcus sp.
GTACCCTCTGTCCTACGGACATCGTCTCGCCTGTCGGCTCGGTCGGTGCTTCTGCTTCGCAGAGGTGTACCCCAAGGGCACTTCCGTCGGGCATCCACCGGACACCCGCACCCTGCACTGCCGGGAGTCGTCCCGACCCCCTTTCCTAAAGCTTTAGTTTGAAATTTTTAAGGGATATAGCGCTTTGGAGTCTTTTAAGACCGCAAATTATTTTAGCGCTATATCCCTTAAAAATTTGAAGCAAAGCCTTCAGGCACGAAGTCCGAGGAAGCCTCTGTTTCAGAGAGCACCCACGAATAAATACATACAATCTCATATTAATTCGCCGAGCAATGTTATACGCAGTTAACATCATTGACATTTCTCCGATTTCTGTCATAATTATATATGACCGCATATCGCGGAGAACGAGGTGGATCATGATAAGAGAGATTTTACAATGTCTGCTGATACCATTCTGCGGAACAGCAGTCGGCTCGGCAAGCGTATTCCTGATGAAAAATCAGGTGCCGTTCACGATACAGCGCATACTCACGGGCTTTGCCGCAGGTGTAATGACAGCCGCTTCCGTGTGGAGCCTGCTGATTCCTGCAATGGAGCAGTCCTCGGACATGGGCAGACTTTCATTCATACCCGCGGCAGTCGGCTTTCTCATCGGTATATTCTTCCTGCTTTCGCTCGATAAGATAATCCCTCATCTGCACATGAACAGTACAGAGTCAGAAGGACCGAAAAGCCGCATAAGCCGCACCGCAAAGCTCGTGCTTGCCGTTACGCTCCACAATATCCCCGAGGGAATGGCTGTCGGAGTCGTATACGCGGGACTGCTTTCGGGAAAATCAACGATAACAGCCTCGGGAGCTCTCGCTCTTGCAATAGGAATAGCGATACAGAACTTCCCCGAGGGAGCGATAATCTCAATGCCGCTGAAAAAAGAGGGCAAAGGCAAGGGAAAGGCATTCACATACGGCGTGCTCTCTGGACTTGCAGAGCCCGTGGGAGCCGCTGTTACGCTCCTTGCGGCAAGTCTGATACTGCCTGCACTCCCCTACTTTCTGAGCTTTGCGGCAGGTGCGATGATATACGTCGTGGTCGAGGAGCTTATCCCCGAAATGTCCGAGCCGCCGCACTCCGACGCCGGAACTCTCGCGTTTTCTGTCGGATTCACGGTAATGATGGTGCTTGACTGCGCTCTCGGATAAATTTTAAAAAAACGGGAACACTATCCGAAAAGGAGGTGTTTCCGTTGAACATCACGCCAAAGGCATATGCAGAAATGAGCCGTGAAGCTTCGCCCAAGTCCAATTCAAAGGTGAACGTGACCGTCGCCTTCATGGTCGGGGGAGCTGTCTGTGCACTCGGTCAGCTAATCATGAACGCGCTTGAGAGCACAGGTGCAGACCACTCAGAAGCAGGAACATGGACATCTATAATACTCGTGGCACTTAGCGCTTTTCTGACGGGCATAGGATGGTACAGCAGGCTCGCAAAGCACGCAGGTGCAGGGACTCTTGTCCCTATAACAGGCTTTGCAAATGCGGTGAGCTCGTGTGCGCTCGAAGCAAAATCCGAGGGACTTATCCTCGGTGTCGGCGCAAAGATATTCACCATTGCAGGACCCGTTATCCTCTACGGATGCTTTGCTTCCGCGCTCTACGGACTGTTCTATTATATTTTTGGAGCATTCTGACATTTTCTGAAAAAACGGCAAAAAAAGAAGCAGGGTAAAGACCCTGCTTTTTCATAAAAGAAAAAAATAAAATATGTGTAGAACAAAAGAAAGGAGACAACAAAACGAGTGTTAATAACAAAAATATTATTTAACACTGTAATTATTATACTCCAAAAGTGTAAACTCGTCAAGCAAAAAAACAAAAAAATTCCAAAAGCACCGAAAATATGTCATTTTGTACGAATATTTATCAACATTTTTGTCGGCATCAGACAAAGTCCTATCCTCCTTTGTTATCTTATACAAATATTTATATGAGAATTTGTCAGCAAATAGTAAAAAAGGTGTTTACAAACTTATCGTTTTATGCTATAATAAATGTGTAGTTATACATGGTTAACCGTATTTTCGGAGACTCTTTATAACGCTAATCTTTAAATTTAGGAGGTCAATCCTATGTCAATCAAAAGAAAAATGAAGACTATGGACGGCAACAACGCTGCTGCTTGGGCTTCATACCCCTTCACAGACGTCGCTGCTATCTATCCTATCACTCCTTCTTCTGTTATGGCAGAGGTTACTGACAGCTGGTCGGCAAAAGGCAAGACAAACCTTTTCGGTCAGCAGGTAACTGTTGCTGAAATGCAGTCGGAGGCAGGTGCCGCAGGTACCGTTCACGGTTCACTTGCCGCAGGTGCTCTTACAACTACTTACACCGCGTCACAGGGACTCTTACTCATGATCCCGAATATGTTCAAGATCGCCGGTGAGCTTCTTCCGAACGTGATCCACGTTTCTGCAAGATGCGTTGCTTCTCACGCTCTTAACATCTTTGGTGACCATTCAGATATCTACGCTTGCCGTCAGACAGGCTATGCAATGCTTTGCTCATCAAGCCCGCAGGAAGCTATGGACCTCGGTGCTGTTGCTCACCTTTCAACAATCAAGGGCAGAGTACCTTTCATCCACTTCTTCGACGGTTTCCGTACATCCCACGAGATCCAGAAGATCGAGACATGGGACGATGAGACACTCAAGGGTCTCGTTGATATGGACGCTGTTCAGGCATTCAGAGACAGAGCACTTCACCCTGAGAGACCTGTTCTCCGCGGCTCTGCTGAGAACCCTGACATCTTCTTCCAGTCACGTGAGGCTTGCAACAAGTACTATGACGCAATCCCTGCTATCGTAGAGGATTACATGAACAAGGTCAACGACCTTATCGGTACAGATTACAAGCTCTTCAACTACTACGGTGCTGCTGATGCAGAGCATATCATCATCGCTATGGGCTCTGTTAACGACACTATCGAAGAGACGATCGACTACCTCAACGCTAACGGCGGTAAGTACGGTCTCGTTAAGGTTCGTCTTTACAGACCTTTCGTTGCTGAGAAGCTCATCGAAGCTATCCCTGACAGCGTAAAGAGAATCTCTGTACTCGACAGAACTAAGGAACCCGGCTCTATCGGTGAGCCTCTCTACCTCGATGTAGTAGCTGCTCTCAAGGGCTCTAAGTTCAACGATATCCCTGTATTCACAGGTCGTTACGGTCTCGGCTCAAAGGACACTGTTCCTGCTCAGATCATCGCTGTATTCAAGAATACAACAAAGCAGAGATTCACGATCGGTATCAATGATGATGTTACTAATCTCTCTCTTGCTATCGACGAGAATCCTGATACAGCTCCTGCCGGCACAACAGCCTGCAAGTTCTGGGGACTCGGTTCAGATGGTACTGTTGGTGCTAACAAGAACTCCATCAAGATCATCGGTGACCACACAGACCTCTATGCTCAGGCTTACTTCGCATATGACTCAAAGAAGTCGGGCGGTGTTACTATCTCTCACCTCCGCTTCGGTAAGACTCCTATCAAGTCTACATACCTCATCAACAAGGCTGATTTCGTAGCTTGCCACAACCAGAGCTATATCGACAAGTATGACATGGTATCCGACATCAAGCCCGGCGGAACATTCCTCTTCAACACGATCTGGAACGACGAGGAGCTTGAGGCTAACCTTCCCGGTCAGGTAAAGAGATACATCGCAGAGAACAACATCAAGTTCTACACTATCAACGGTGTACAGCTCGGTATCGAGACCGGTATGGGCAACCGTATCAACACTATCCTCCAGTCTGCTTTCTTCAAGCTTTCAAACATCATTCCTTTCGAGGATGCTCTCAAGTACATGAAGGACGCTGCTGAGGCTTCTTACAGCAAGAAGGGTCAGGACGTAGTTGAGAAGAACTGGAAGGCTATTGATGCAGGTCACCAGAATATCCACGAGGTTAACGTTCCTGATTCCTGGAAGAACGCTGCTGATACACAGATGGGCATGAAGCCTGTAACCTGTGCAGACAAGAAGCTCCAGGATTTCGTAAACAATATCCAGATCCCCTGCAACGCTCAGAACGGCGACAAGCTCCCTGTTTCAACATTCGTTGACATGGCTGACGGTACATTCCCGCAGGGCTCGGCTGCATTTGAGAAGCGCGGTATCGCTGTAAATGTTCCCGCTTGGGACGCTGAGAAGTGCATCCAGTGTAACCAGTGTGCATTCGTATGTCCTCACGCTGTTATCAGACCTGTTGTAATGACAGAAGAAGAAGCTGCTAAGGCTCCTAAGTCTGCTAAGATCGTTGACATGACAGGTATGCCCGGCTACAAGTTCACAATGTCAATTTCTACTCTCGACTGCACAGGCTGCGGTGTCTGCGCTAATATCTGTCCTGCTAAGGAGAAGGCTCTCGTTATGCAGCCTATCGCTTCTGAAATGGCAGAGCAGGAAATGTTCGATTATGGTACAACTCTCGATGAGAAGCCCGAGGTTCTTGAGAAGTTCAAGCCCACAACAGTTAAGGGTTCACAGTTCAAGCAGCCTCTCCTCGAGTTCTCAGGCGCTTGCGCTGGATGCGGCGAGCCTGCATATGCTAAGCTCGTTACACAGATCTGCGGCGACAGAATGCTCATTGCAAACGCAACAGGCTGCTCATCTATCTGGGGTGGTTCCGCTCCTTCAACACCTTACACATTCAACAAGAAGGGCAGAGGTCCTGCATGGCAGAACTCACTCTTCGAGGACAATGCTGAGTTTGGTTACGGTATGGCTCTTGCTTCTGAGACACTCAGAGAGAGAGTTATCACAAAGGTAAAGGCTCTTGCTGAAAAGGCTGAAAAGCCCGAGGCTAAGGCAGCTATCCAGGAATACCTCGATACTGTAAACGACGGCGTAAAGAACAGCGAGGCTACTGATAAGCTCGTTGCTGTACTTGAAGGCTGCAGCTGCGACGGTGCTAAGGAGATCCTTGCTGAAAAGGATTACCTCCGCAAGAAGTCACAGTGGATCTTCGGCGGCGACGGCTGGGCTTATGATATCGGCTTCGGCGGTCTCGACCACGTTATCGCACAGGGCAGAAACATCAATATCCTCGTATTCGATACTGAGGTTTACTCAAATACAGGCGGACAGGCTTCCAAGTCTACACCTATCGGTGCTATCGCTCAGTTTGCTGCTGCCGGTAAGGCTATCAAGAAGAAGGATCTTGCTGGTATCGCAATGAGCTATGGTTACGTTTACGTTGCACACGTTGCAATGGGCGCTAACATGAATCAGTGCATCAAGGCTATCGCTGAGGCTGAGGCTTATGACGGTCCTTCGATCGTTATCGCATACGCTCCTTGTATCAACCACGGTATCAAGACAGGTATGTCAACTGCTCAGGCTGAGGAGAAGAAGGCTGTTGAGGCTGGTTACTGGCACCTTTACAGATACAATCCCGCACTCAAGGCTGAGGGCAAGAATCCCTTCTCACTCGACTCTAAGGCTCCTAACACAGATGAGTATAAGAACTTCCTCATGGGTGAGGTTCGTTACAACTCACTCGCTCGTCAGAACCCTGAGAGAGCAGAGAAGCTCTTCGACGCAGCTCTCGAGAATGCTAAGGATCGTTATGATTACCTTACACGTCTCACAAAGCTCTATGGTGAGGACTAATTACTGAAATTATAACGTCGGCTTCGCTTAAACCGACGCAAATAATTATCCCCCGATACGCACAAGTATCGGGGGATTTTTTATGTATTCACATCTTTTTATTGTAATACGCATTTACGAGGACCGTTATAAGAGTGCCCGCGATCATATCGGCAAAAAGCGTAAGACTCACGGTCTTGCTGAAAAAGCCCGTCACTATTATCGCAAGCGCTGTGCAGAAAAGGCTTATCACCGAGGCAGTGCGCATCGTCTCCTAGGATATCTCGGCGTTGCGCTCGTCGGTCTCCTTGATGTATTCCGCTTTCAGCTTGGCTTCATTACGCAGTATTATCGCGTACTTTATCATCAGAAAAGCCGCAACGATATCGGCTCCCGTGAGGACTCCTGCGAGCATCCCGCGCGAGAAATCGGGGACGTTCTTTATGATATGGCTGAGTATGATATATGCGCCCGAGCCTCAGCAGGCAAACATTATACATACGCTGAGCCGCAGTGCTATCTTCTTCTTGAATTTTTCCATGATATCCTCCTTTATCCGTTTACATTTTCCTGTTGTAGTATGCCGTTACGCTGAAATACACGACAATTATGAAGAAGAGGCATACCGAGAGCGTGCAGCATACGATATCGCTGAAAAAGCTTGCAGCGATGATAGCGGTTGACAAGCCGAGCGTGATGATAGTGAACGAGGTCTTTGATGCCGCCTTGATTATCTGGTCGTTGCGCTCATCTGTGCTTGCTATATACAGCTTTTTGAGGATGCTCTCATCGTGCAAGGCACGGATGCTGCTGACGAGCTTAATAACAGAAACAGCTGCCATTGCACCGAAAAATCCGCCGTATGTGGGAGCGTCGCCGCCGTCCTTGCCTAAAACGACAAGACACACGAGACCGACTATCGAGATCACCGCGAACATGGTATATATGATCGTATTGTTTTTGACTTTTCTTCTGAAATCTTCCATAATTATCCTCCTTAAAGATTCTCCTCGCCCTCGAATATGAACAGCTCCTCGATAGTTATCCCGAAAAACTGTGCTGCCTTATGAGCAAGGGTGAGAGATGCGTTGTATTTACCGTTTTCAAGTGAGATTATCGTCTGCCGCGTGACACTGAGAGCGTCCGCAAGCTCCTGCTGCGTGACCTTTCGGGACTTCCGCAGCTCTTGAATTTTATTTTTCATATATCAGCCTCCTTGATGTAAAGTAAACTTTACTTCTGCTGTGATTATAGTATAGCACGCTTTACATTATTTGTCAAGTCTACTTTACATATTTTTATCTTTTAACATTATCTTGATTTTTCTCAGCGGATACGCTATAATAATATCGGTGATAATATGATAATGATCTCGGTCATGGACATTCCGAAGGGCGAGCAGCATACTCACGCGAGAGCTCTGCTCAGGGAGTGTCTCAAAAAAGCAAATATTGATTTTTCCGAGGACTGCCTTGCCTTCGGTGAGCACGGCAAGCCGTATCTCAGGGACTTCCCCGACGTACACTTCAACCTTACCCACTCAAACGGTATAGCCGCCTGCATGGTGAGCGACTGCGAGTGCGGTATAGATGCCGAAGCAGTGCGGAAATTCCCCGAAAAAGTCATCAGAAGAGTGTGCTCCGAAAAAGAAAAGCAGACCCTTGAGAGTCTGCCCGAAAGTGAACGCGATATGTATTTTTTTCGCCTGTGGACGCTGAAAGAGGCTTACGTGAAAATGCTCGGGAGGGGTATCTCCTACCCCATGAGCACTGCCGAATTCAGCATAAACGACGGTATTTCGACAAATATTGAGGACTGCACCTTCTCACAGTATATCCTGAAGGGCGGCAGGTTTGTCGTGTCTGTGTGCAGGAGAACAGTTGACCGCTGACGGTTTCCGCAAAAGGTGCACTCTCAGTTGCCAACATGGTGATCGAAAGTATCAGCGTCGCAAATAATTTGCGAGGGATATTTATCTGTAAGTGCAAGAAGGGGCAGTGATTCTCGTCTGTCGGCTCGGTCGGTGCTTCTGCTTCGCAGAGGTGTACCCCAAGGGCACTTCCGTTGGGCGTCCACCGGACACCCGCCCCACTTTTGAAACCCATTGTGTGTTACAAGTCTTGTTCAGCAGCTTCTGCGCAAGGCGTGTCTGAAAGTATCATAATTACTTATGATACTTTCCGCCCTCCGCTATCTGAAATGCGCGGTATATCTGCTCCAACAGCATTACCCTCGCAAGCTGATGCGGAAACGTCATCTTCGACATTGAAAGCTTCAAATCGCCCATTGCCTTTATCGACGGCGCAAGTCCGAATGAGCTGCCGATTATAAACGTGACAGTTGACTGCCCATTCACTCCGACATCTCTGATTTTCCCCGACAGCTCCACACTTGAAAGCTGCTTCCCCTCAATGCACATGGGTATTATAAACCCCGAAGCATAGTGCTTTATCTGCTCCGCCTCCTTTTCGAGCGCGGAGCTTATTTCTTTTTCCGAGGGCTCATTGCTGAGTCTGCACTCGTTCAGCTCATGAAGCTGAAACGTGCAGTAGCGCCCGAGCCGCTTTATGTATTCCGCGCAGGCATCGCGCAGATAACTCTCCTTGAGCTTGCCGATAACGATAAGATTGATGTTCATCAGAATATCACCGCCGCTCCCCGCGTCTCGACAGGCGCAACACCGAGGAGGTAGTCCTTTCCGCGTGTAAATTCCGCAAGATTTCCCTGCACCGTCCTGTCGGCTATCTGCGGACGATTGTTGTCCTGACTGAGATGTCCGAGGATAAAATGCGTAGTTCCGCGCTCTATCAGCTTCTTCACCTGCACTGCACAGTCGTCATTCGAGAGATGTCCGTTCTGCGAGAGAATACGCTCCTTAAGATACAGTGGATAGTTCCCCGTGCGGAGCATATAGTCATCGTAATTTGACTCGATGAGCACAAGCCGACAGCCTGTGAGTGCCGAGTCTACCTCCTCCGTGACGTGACCGAGGTCGGTGCAGACCGCGCAGTATTTGTCGTCGGGAGTATGTATGCGATAGCCGCAGCTCTGTATCGTGTCGTGCGGAGTGTTGAAGCAGCTGACCTCGCAGTCGGCAGAAAGTATCGGCTTGTCGGGCATTTCCACAATGCGCGATTCGGGCGAGAGCTTGTCCGTGTCGCAGAGACGCTGGAGCGTCCGCTTCTGTCCGTAGACCGTAACTCCCGTTTTCTTCGTCAGCATTTTCAGACCTGCAACATGGTCGCTGTGCTCATGCGTTATGAACACGGACTTCACCGCCGAAAGCGGCAGATCGTTGACTTCAAGTGCCGCAGTCAGCCGCTTGAAGCTGACTCCGCAGTCTATGAGTATGCCGCCCTGTTCAGTCCCGATAAATGTGGAATTGCCCTTGCTCGAGCTGAAAAGCGGATAAATTCTTGCCATTCTATTCTTCCTTTATGATGTACTCCATTGCGTAAAAATCGTGCCCGTATGCCGAGTATTCCCCGACAGTTTCAAATCCGAGCGCTCTGTATGTCTTGCAGGCGGCAGGATTGGTCTTTACAGCGAAAAGGTGCACCGCCTTGCAGCCGTTCTCCGCAAGCTCGTCCATGAACAGCTTCACCATTTGCTTAGCGTAGCCGTGTCCCTGAAATTCGGAAGCTATGACGACCCGTGTTATCTCCTCGCAGTGCTCACCGTCGAGCGTCCAACCGTGAAAGTCCTCAAACTCGTTCTCCGTTTCGAGAGCGCACGAGCCAATTATAGTTCCGTCACTGTCCTCAAAAACACGGAGGCTGCCTGTCTCATGGTCAGTCTCGACATTTTCAATGGTGGGATAATCGTCGCTCCAGATGCAGTTATTGAGTCCGATGACCGCTCTGTGCATTGCAAAGACCTTTTCAACGTCCGTACCGACAGATCTCCTCAGCCTCACAGCTTTGTTATCTCCGTGCCCTGTCTTGTCTCCTTGACGCTGTAACCGAGTGCAGCTATCTTGTCACGAAGCTCGTCAGCAAGTGCGAAATTCTTATCCTTACGTGCAGCCTTTCTCTGCTCGACAAGCTCGAGCACCTCAGCAGGAATGTCTGCACCTGCGCTCGCATTGTCCGCAGCAAGCTTCTCAGCATTCGGGACAAGGTCAAGTCCGAGGACTGTATCGAATTCGTTCAGAAGCTTTATCTTGGCAGCCGCATTTGCCTTTGATTTGAGCACATCATAGATGACCGTGACAGCCTGTGCTGTGTTGAGGTCGTTGTCCATAGCGTCGGCAAAAGCCTTCTTCAGACGCTCATACTCGGCAGTGTCGATTTCTCCCTGCTTATCGGCAGTGAGCGGAGCTATCTTGTCAATGAGCTTCTCATACGACTTCTTCGCGTTGTCGAGGTTCTCCCATGTGAAAACGAGCGACTTGCGGTAGTGCGAGAGCATACAGAAGAAGCGGTAAACAACAGGCATATAGCCCTTTTCCTCGAGGAGCGATACCGTGAGGAACTCGCCCTTCGACTTGCTCATCTTGCCCGAGCTTGTGTTGAGGTGATGAACATGGAACCAGTAGTTGCACCACTTATGTCCGAGGTAAGCCTCGCTTTGAGCAATTTCGTTTGTGTGGTGAGGAAAGATGTTGTCAACTCCGCCGCAGTGTATGTCGAGCTGTTCACCGAGATTCTTCATGCTGATACATGAGCACTCGATATGCCAGCCGGGATAGCCGACTCCCCACGGACTGTCCCATTTAAGCTCCTGATCGTCGAACTTTGACTTTGTGAACCAGAGAACAAAGTCCGCCTTGTTGCGCTTGTTGCCGTCCTCCTCGACACCCTCGCGGACACCGACCTCAAGGTCGTCCTCGGTGAAATCGTTGAACACATAGTACTTCTCGAGCTTTGAGGTGTCGAAGTAGATGTTTCCGCCTGCCTCGTATGCGTAGCCCTTCTCGATGAGGGACTGTATCACCCTGATGAACTCGTCGATATAGGTCGTCGCAGGAACTATCACGTCGGGCTTTTTGATGTTGAGTTTTTTGCAGTCCTCAAAGAAAGCGTCCGTGTAGAACTGCGCTATCTCGCGGACAGTCTTATGCTCGCGCTTTGCTCCCTTGAGCATTTTGTCGTCGCCTGTGTCACCGTCGCTGGTGAGATGTCCGACATCGGTTATGTTCATTACGCGCTTGACATCAAGTCCGGTATAGCGCATATACTTTTCAAGCACGTCCTCCATCATATAGGTGCGGAGGTTGCCGATGTGTGCGAAATGGTACACAGTCGGACCGCAGGTGTACATACCTACCTTACCCTCTTCGTTGGGGACAAATTCCATTTTATCGTGTGTGAGTGTGTTATATATCTGCATGATCCTTCTCCTTATATGTCTTTACCAAGAATTCAGTTGGTTTTGCTATGGGCGGCGTTTGCGTATTTTACCACCTAAAAGTTATTTATCCTTTTTATTCAGTCCTATCTCCTTGCGGAGCTCCTCAATTTCCATTCTCAGCTTACACAGCTCGAGCGATACAGGGTCGGGGATATGCACCTGGTCAATATCATTCGTTACACATCCGACCTTTGCTCCGTTTCTGCGCACTATTCTTGCAGGCACTCCGACAGCCGTACAGTTATCGGGTATCTCGTTGAGCACGACCGCATTCGCGGCTATCTTCACATTATTGCCTACCCTGAACGGTCCGAGCACCTTTGCTCCCGAGCCGACAAGCACATTGTCTCCAAGAGTAGGGTGACGCTTTCCCGTATCCTTTCCCGTACCGCCGAGAGTAACTCCCTGATACAGCAGGCAGTTATTGCCGATAACAGCAGTTTCACCGATAACAACGCCCATGCCGTGATCTATGAAAAGTCCCTTGCCGATAGTCGCTCCCGGATGTATCTCAATACCCGTCCTGTGACGCGCCCACTGTGAGATAAGTCTCGCAAGCGTGAATCTCTTGTGCAGATACAGCCAGTGAGCCACGCGGTATCGCCTGATAGCCGTCAGGCAGGGGTATGTCAAAAAGATCTCAAAAGAGCCTCTTGCCGCAGGGTCATGGGCTTTGATATTTTCAATGTCCTCCTTGAGCTGTCTGAACATTTCTTCACTCCTTACAACAGAAAAGCCTTCGGGAATTTCTTCCCGAAGGCGTAGTTACGCGGTTCCACTTCGTATTTTACTCATTACCCTTAACGCAGGTTAAACGCCGCGGAATACTTTATTCCTCCGCGGAGCTGACAGCCGCACTTTACTGTCTCCGTCCGCGCCGTCACACCACCCCGACGCTCTCTGAAGGACTGCAAAACAGCTACTCTGACTGCTACGCCTTTGACCGTATATACATATTATATACCGCTTCGACAGGTTTTGTCAAGGCTTTTTTGATTTTCGCGTATTTTTCATTATA
>ONNL01000068.1 GCA_900319195.1 uncultured Ruminococcus sp.
CCTCCGACGCACAGCGTAGGGGACTGCTTTTCGTGCAGGACTACATTTTTAACGGGTATTGCTCCGAAAAGCGAGAGTGTCACCTGTTCACTTTCGGGATAGACCGCAGGCGATATGCCCGACGAGCAGCTTATCTCGGGATATTCGGCAAAGACGAGCCTTGTACCGCATTCAGCAGTGATGTTCGAGGGCAGCTTTGATGAGTAATAGCCTGCTGCCGCGAAAAGTCCGAGAAATGCTGTCGAGAGCAGCGATGCTGCGGCTTTTGTGAGCTTTTTCTTTAGCTGCATTTTTCACATCCTCTCTAATTATAAAGGTGAAAACAAATTGAAATTTTCACCCGAATATATTATTTTACGTGTGCAGATATTTATTGATGAAAAATATCCGCAGAATTTTTTACAGTCAGAATAAGGAAAATAAAATGAAAACAAAAAAGAGTTCAGAACCGATAATAATCGTGATGAAGGTCATAATGCTCGCACTGACGGCGGTGTTTCCGCTTCTGATGGTAACTATGACGGGCGCGGGACTCATCTACAACAGGGACAGCTACGGTCCTGTGATAACACGCATGGGAGTGCTGTTCATAGTCTCGGCTGTGCTCATGACAGCAGGCGCTGTGTTCTGCATATCGAGGAAAAGTCTGCCGAATCTGCTGTCTGCCGCCTGCACGGCTGTTGGTATCATAATGTGCATGGTGCTGCTGTATAAGCTCGTAAGGCACGCGGACTCGGCAGGCTGGTCGGACAATTACAACATGACACCTGTCAGCAGTATGTACAAGGCAAGGGTGACACCCTCACTGCTGCCTGCTGCAATGGCGCTCGTTATCTCGGCGGTGCAGTTTTTCTCCTATAACACTTCTGAGGAGAGACGCGAGAAAAAGCGCAAAAAGCTTGAGCGCGAAAATGCGCCCTCACCGAAAATACTTGATGAATGAAAACAGCCTGTACATCTATTATACCCGTTCTGAGTGTCGGATAAACGCGAAGATAGGGAGCTTCCTTGCCGCATGACACGGCTCATTCGGCTTTGATGAATCAATGGAGGATCAATTATGAAAAATTTTGAAAAGTATACAAGACAGTTCTTTCCTGTTTCAGACCCGCCAATGAAGTGGACGAGCAAGACATATATCGATAAGGCACCGCAGTGGTGCAGTGTTGACCTCCGCGACGGCAATCAGGCGCTTGTCACGCCCATGAGTCTCAGCGAAAAGCTCGAGTTTTTTGCGGAGCTCGTCAGGATAGGCTTCAAGGAGATAGAGATAGGATTCCCTGCGGCTTCCGACACGGAATATGACTTCTGCCGCGCACTTATCGAACAGGACCTCATTCCCGATGACGTGGCTATTCAGGTGCTCACGCAGTCGAGGGAGCACATCATACAGAAAACCTTTGAGGCGCTGAAGGGCTGCAAGAATGCGATAGTACACCTCTACAACTCCACGTCAGTTGCTCAGAGGGAACAGGTTTTCCGCAGAAGCAGGCAGGAGATAATCGACATCGCCGTTGAGGGAGCAAAGCTCTGTGCGGAGTACCGCAAAAAGTACGAGGGCAATTTCAGATTTGAGTATTCACCCGAGAGCTTCACGGGTACAGAACCCGAATTTGCACTCGAGGTCTGCAATGCCGTGCTTGACGTGTGGAAGCCGACTGCCGACGATAGGGTAATAATCAACCTGCCTGTCACCGTGCAGCTTTCAATGCCGCACATCTATGCGAATCAGATAGAATATATGTGTGACAATCTCAGATACCGCGAGAATGTCATCGTATCGCTCCATCCGCACAATGACCGCGGCTGTGGAGTTGCAGACACCGAAATGGGACTGCTTGCAGGTGCGGAGCGCGTTGAGGGTACGCTCTTCGGAAACGGCGAGCGCACGGGCAATGTCGATATAGTTACGCTTGCGCTGAATATGTTCTCACAGGGCGTTGACCCGAAGCTTGACTTCACGGACATTCCGTATATCTCCGAGCTCTACACAAGAGTTACGGGTATGGAGATTTACGAGCGTCAGCCGTATTCGGGCAAGCTTGTCTTTGCGGCATTCAGCGGCTCACATCAGGACGCTATCGCAAAGGGCATGAAGTGGCGCGAGGAGAACAGGACGAAGCACTGGAATGTGCCGTATCTTCCCATTGACCCGACGGACATCGGACGCGAATATGAGGCGGACGTTATCAGGATAAACAGCCAGTCCGGCAAGGGCGGAATCGGCTATATCCTCGAGACTCGCTTCGGCTACAATCTCCCCAAGAAAATGCGCGAGACTGTCGGCTATCTTGTCAAGGGAATATCCGACCGCGAGCACAAGGAACTCAGGCCCGAGGAGGTTTTCGACATCTTCAAGGAGCATTTTGTCAGCATAACCGAGCCGCTCAACGTGCTTAGCGCTCATTACGTGCAGATAAACGGTATCGAGGCTACTGTCGGTATCGAATACAACGGCAGAAGGGCAACTGCCACCAACGAGGGCAACGGTCGTCTTGACGCGGTGAGCAATGCTATCCGCTCGTACACGGGACTTGACTACAACATCGGAGCCTATAATGAACACGCACTCACCGTCGGCTCGGATTCGAGAGCTGTCTCATACGTTGAGATAACGAGCGGCGGCAACAATTTCTGGGGCGTAGGCATTGACGACGATATTGTAACATCGTCGATAAAGGCACTTGTCAGCGCTGTCAACAATATGCTCAGAGCTTGAATACTGCACAAAATGGATTGTGGAAAATGTGCAGTATAGCTAAAATAGAGTGAAAAATCTACACTGTTATTGATTTTATTTGTGAAAAGTGATATAATGTATATGAATTGGAATATCGTTGAAAATGCTGATATAAGGCGGCTTTATCCGCGGTCATAAGCGCCGATGACCGTTGGGATCATGCTTTTGCTTCGGCGCTGTGTCTGATGATATGCATTTTATGGCTGTTTGAGCAATCGAGCTTTTGCCTCCGGCGTAATGTCGGAGGTTTATTTATTATAGCATACTCGTTACGGGAGGTTTGAATGATGAAAATATCGGGAGCAAAGACGGTTGTTGAGACTCTTATCGAGCAGGGCTGTGATACGGTTTTCGGCTATCCCGGCGGACAGGTCCTCGACCTCTTTGACGAGATATACCTTGCAGGCGACAGGATAGATTTTATACTCACCGCTCACGAACAGGGTGCCGCACACGCTGCGGACGGCTATGCAAGGGCAACAGGAAAGGTCGGTGTGTGCATTGCCACCTCGGGTCCCGGGGCGACCAATCTCGTTACGGGAATAGCTACGGCGGCTCTTGACTCTGTGCCGCTCGTTGCGATAACGGGAAATGTCTCCTGCGGACTTATCGGGCGCGACAGCTTTCAGGAGGTGGATATAGTCGGTGTGACTATGCCTATCACAAAGCACAATTTCATAGTCAAGGACGTGAACGAGCTTGCGGACACTATCCGCATGGCTTTTAAGATAGCAAAATCTGACAGACCCGGTCCCGTGCTCGTGGATATACCCAAGGACGTGCAGCTCGCTTATGCTGAATTTACGGCGGACAGACAGCCTGTAATACCGTATCCGCTCACGCTTGCCGCCGAGGAAAAGCTCAGAAAAGCCGCACAGATGATAAACGCGGCAAAGAGACCGTATGTCTACTTCGGCGGCGGAGTGATTTCGGGAAAGGCGGCTTCTCAGGTAAGAAGCTTTGCCGAGAGGATAGACGCTCCTATGGGGTGCTCGCTCATGGGACTTTCGGCTGTGCCGTATGACGACCCGCTGTTTCTCGGAATGCAGGGAATGCACGGTCACTATGCCGCGTCGGCGGCGGAGAGCGAGGCTGACCTTGTAATAGCTCTCGGAGCGAGATTCTCGGACAGGGCAACAGGCAACAATGAGCGCTTTGCAAGGAATTTCAAGGTGATTCATATCGACATCGACGGTGCGGAGCTTATGAAGAATATCCCTGCCGACCTTGCGATACAGGGCGACATACGCGACGCTCTTGAAAGACTTTCGGGAATGGTCGAAAAGTCGAGCCGCCCGAAGTGGAGGGAGCGCATCGAAGCGCTCAGAGCAGAGGAGAAAAAGCTCTGTAAGAGGAAGACTCAGACCGCGGAGGGAATGCTCAGTCCGCAGGAGATAATCGGAGTTATCAGCCGCGCGGCAGGCGAGGACGTGAATATCGTCACAGATGTCGGACAGCATCAGATGTGGGTCGCACAGGAGTATCCGCTGAAAAGACCGAGGTCGTTCATCACAAGCGGCGGACTCGGCACAATGGGCTTCGGAATGGGCGCGACTATCGGAGCTTCAAAGGCTGTCGGCAGGCGCTCGGTGCTTTTCACGGGCGACGGCAGCTTCGGAATGGACCTCAATGAGCTTGCAACGGCTGTAACGGAGAAAATACCGCTCGTTGTGGTGATAATGAACAACGGTGTTCTCGGAATGGTGCGTCAGCTCCAGACCATGTTTTTTGACAGGAGATATTCCGCAACGACTCTCGGCAGAAAGACGGATTTCGTAAAGCTTGCCGAGGCATTTGGCGCAAAGGGTGCAAGACCGCGGAATATAGCGGAGCTTGAAAAAATTGCAGGAGAGGCTTTTGCATATGACGGACCATTCGTTATCGACTGTCCCGTTGACAGCAACGAATTTGTGCTCCCCATGCTCAAGCCTAACGGCTCGATAGACGAAATCATTACGGAGATCAAGTGAGGATTTACAGATGAAACAGTATGTTATAGGCGTTATAGTGGCGAATATCACGGGTGTTCTTTCAAGAGTATCGGGAATGTTCACAAGGCGCGGATTCAATATAGACAGCCTTACCGTTGGTGAGACCGAATCGAGCAGCTTTTCGAGGATAACCATTGCCTTTCACGGTGATGAGGACCTCAAGGAGAGGATACTCCAGCAGATAAAAAAGCTCCACGATGTCCGCGAGGTCGAGGTGCTTGACAAGAAGGACACGGTCATACGCGAGCTTCTTCTCATAAAGCTCAGAAACAAGACTGAGAACAGACAGGATATAATGACAGCGGTGGAGATATTCCGCTCGAAGATAGTTGATTATTCCGCTTCGTCACTGCTTATTGAGATAACGGGAGAGACCTCGAAGATAGACGCATTCATCGAGCTTGTGAAGCCCTACGGCATCATGGAGATGTGCCGCACGGGAATAGTTGCGATAGAGCGCGGCGAGAACTGTCTCAAAACGGTAAACCAGTGACACAGGAGTCTGAAAAGAGGTGTTTTAAATGGGCATGACAATGACGCAGAAGATACTTGCGGCTCATTCGGGACTTGATGAGGTGAAGGCAGGGCAGCTCATACTTGCGTCGCTTGACCGCGTTTTAGGAAACGACATCACGTCGCCTGTTGCGATAAAGGAGTTCGCAAGGCTGAAGTCCGAGAGCGTTTTTGACAGGGACAAGGTCGTAATGGTAATGGATCATTTTGTTCCGAACAAGGACATAAAAGCCGCGGAGCAGTGCAGGGTGTGCCGCGAATTCTGCCATGAGCATGACATCACGCATTTTTACGACGTGGGCGACATGGGCATTGAGCACGCACTCCTCACGGAAAAGGGACTTGTCACGGCAGGTGACTGCGTGATAGGCGCGGATTCCCATACCTGCACATATGGAGCGCTCGGAGCGTTCTCAACAGGCGTAGGCTCGACGGATATGGCTTGCGGCATGGCAACAGGCAGGGCATGGTTCAAGGTGCCGCCTGCAATAAAGGTGGAGCTCACGGGAGAGCTTCGGAGGTTTGTCTCGGGCAAGGACGTTATCCTGTATATCATCGGTGAGATAGGTGTCGGCGGTGCTCTTTACAAGTCGCTGGAATTCACGGGCGAGGGATTGTCCTCGCTGACAATGAGCGACAGGTTCACGATAGCGAACATGGCTGTCGAGGCTGGAGCAAAGAACGGTATATTCGAGGTCGATGACCTCACACTTGCCTATATAAAGGAGCATAAGGCGGAGGCTCCGAGGGTATTCAGGGCGGATGATGACGCGGATTATGACGAGGTCATAACCGTTGACCTCTCGGAGATAGAGCCGACGGTGGCATTCCCGAGCCTACCCGAGAATGCGCGGACGTTTGCCGAGATACCCGAAATAAGAATCGACCAGGTAGTGATAGGCTCGTGCACTAACGGACGTATCGAGGACCTTGCAGCTGCGGCTGAGATAATGAAGGGTCGCCATGCCGCGAAGAATGTCAGAGTGATAGTCATACCCGCAACTCAGCAGGTGTATCTTGAAGCACTCGACAGAGGCTATATACGGACATTTATTGAGTTCGGAGCAGTAGTCTCGACCTCGACGTGCGGTCCCTGCCTTGGCGGATATATGGGCATACTTGCCGAGGGCGAGCGTGCTGTCACGACTACAAACAGGAACTTCGTCGGACGAATGGGACACGTAAAGTCCGAGGTCTACCTTGCAAGTCCTGCGACTGCGGCGGCAAGCGCTGTAACAGGCAGGATAACAAGTCCGTGGGAGGTAATGGAATGAAGTACACAGGTGACGTTATAAAATATGGCGATAACGTCGATACGGACGTTATTATCCCGGCGCGTTATCTCAATACGAGCGAGCACTCCGAGCTTGCAAAGCACTGCATGGAGGACCTCGACAGGACGTTCACGGAGCGCGTAAAACAGGGAGATATCATCACAGCAGGACTGAATTTCGGGTGCGGTTCTTCACGCGAGCACGCTCCCATAGCAATAAAGGCGAGCGGAGTTTCACTGGTCATCGCAAGGAGCTTTGCGCGTATCTTCTACCGCAACGCGATAAATATCGGGCTTGCGATAGTCGAGTGTCCCGAGGCTGTTGACGGCATAAGTGAGGGCGACAGGGTAGAAGCCGACATGGACAGCGGCATTATCCGCGACCTCACAACAGGAAAGGAATACAAAACGGAGCCTTTCCCCGAATTTATACAGAATATAATCGAAAACGGCGGACTTGTAAAGACCGTTGCCGAGGGAAAAATATGAGGCTGATATTGTGACTTCTTGGCACATATACACGTACCTTTTTACAGTGAAAGGAACATAACATGGAATATAATATTGCTATCCTGCGCGGAGACGGCATAGGTCCCGAGATAGTTGACAGTGCTGTCAGAGTGCTTGAAAAAATCGCCGTAAAATACGGACACAGCTTCAAGTTCAAGCCGTATCTCATAGGCGGCTGTGCGATAGACGAGTGCGGCGAGCCGCTCCCCGAGGAGACAGTAAACGGCTGCCTTGAAAGCGATGCTGTACTGCTCGGAGCGGTAGGCGGTCCTGAGTGGGACGGTCTCTCGGGCGACAGGCGGCCCGAAAAGGCTCTGCTCGGCATACGCTCGGCGCTCGGACTGTATACGAATCTCCGCCCTGCAAGGCTTTTCCCTGCACTCAGGGGAGCGTCGCCCTTGCGCGAGGATATGATCGAAAACGGCTTTGATATACTCATAGTCCGCGAGCTTACGGGAGGTATCTACTTCGGTGACCGCGGATACAGGGACGGAAAATTCGGTGAGGAGGCATTCGACACCGAGGCATACAGCGTCACGGAGATAGAGCGTATCGGACGTGCTGCGTTTGAAGCGGCAATGAAGCGCGGAAAGCGGCTTTGCAGTGTGGATAAGGCAAATGTTCTCGAGACCTCGCGGCTGTGGAGAAGGACAATGCACACGCTTGCGGAGAAATATCCCGAGGTGGAATACAGGGATATGTTCGTGGACAATGCCGCAATGCAGCTTGTGCGAGACCCGAAGCAGTTTGACGTTATCGTCACGTCGAATATGTTCGGGGACATACTCTCCGACGAGGCTTCGCAGATAACAGGCTCGATAGGAATGCTTGCCTCTGCGTCGCTTGGTGACGGAACTCGCGGAATGTACGAGCCTATCCATGGCAGCGCTCCCGACATTGCAGGCACGGGAAAGGCTAATCCCATAGCGACAATACTCTCGGCGGCAATGCTTCTGAGATATTCGCTCGGACTCGGCAACGAGGCGGAGTGCATAGAGAGCGCAGTTGATAAGGTGCTTGAACAGGGCTTCCGCACGGCAGATATAGTCGGGGACAGCGGCTCCGAGCCTGTAAGCTGTGAGGAAATGACCGAGAGGATACTCTCGTGCATATAATTTGGGACATCTTAAGATATACCGAGACTTCTCTGACAGGAGGAAAATATGAGAATAAGCGAAATTCAGGACGAGATCATAAAGCTCAAAAAGGAAACGAATACGGTGATACTCGCGCACAGCTATCAGGCGAGGGAAATACTTGAGATAGCGGATTTTACGGGAGACAGCTACAAGCTTAGTGTTGACGCGAAGTCCGCGGAGGCTGATAACCTTATCTTCTGCGGAGTTCACTTCATGGCAGAGACAGCAAAGATACTCTCGCCTCAGAAGAGAGTGTTCCTTGCAAACCGGAGGGCAGGATGTCCTATGGCGGAGCAGATGAGCGCTGAAATGATAAAGAAGCTCAGGGACAAGGAGCCTGACCGTGCGGTAGTTGCCTACATAAACACGACTGCACAGCTCAAGTCGGTGTGTGATGTCTGCGTTACATCGTCGAGCGCGGTGAAGATAGTCAAGGCTATGGACAGCAAAAGGATACTGTTCATTCCCGACTGCAACCTCGGAGCCTTTGTAAAGAAGCAGGTTCCCGATAAGGACATAATGCTGCTTGACGGCGGATGTCCCGCGCATTCGTCAATTACCGTTGAGGAGGCTGAATGTGCAAGGAAGGCATATCCCGACGCTTTATTGCTCGTTCACCCTGAATGCAGACCCGAGGTGTCGGCAATGGCTGATTATGTCGGCTCGACCTCGGGCATAATGAGCTTTGCGAAGAATTCGGACAGCAGGGAGTTCATCATCGGTACGGAGAATTCCATTGCCGAGCATTTGCAGTATGAATGTCCCGACAAGATATTCCACCCGATGTCGAAGAACCTCGTGTGTGCCGATATGAAGCTGACTACGCTCCCGGATGTCTACTCAACAATAAAGGGAATGGACGACGGCAGCGCATTTGAGATAAAAATGAGCGGCGAGCTCATCGAGTCGGCAGGCAGGTGCATAAATGAGATGATAAGGCTTGGCGGCTGATATGACGGGACTTGCTGAAAAGCTCTTTACGGAGCACGACCTCAGCGACGCGGAGCTGAAAGCACTTATCCTCACGGACGACACTGCTGCAGAAAACCTGCTTGCGGAGCGTGCCGACGAGGTAAGGCAGAAATACTACGGGAAAAAGGTATTCCTACGCGGACTTATCGAAATGTCGAGCATTTGCCGCAATGACTGCTACTACTGCGGAATAAGGCGGAGCAACAAAAATGCCGAGCGCTACAGGCTCACTCCCGACGAGATAATGGAGTGCTGTGACGAGGGCTACAAGCTCGGATTCAGAACATTTGTCATGCAGGGCGGAGAGGACGCATATTATACGGACGATGTGCTCTGCCCGATAATCGGGAAAATAAAGGGACGCTATCCCGACTGTGCGGTGACGCTGTCGATAGGGGAGCGCTCGTATGAGAGCTATGAACGGCTGAAAAATGCTGGAGCTGACCGCTATCTTCTGCGGCATGAGGCGGCAGCGGACGAGCTCTACTCAAAGCTCCACCCGGACTTCATGAGCCTTGAAAACCGCAAGAGATGCCTTTCTGACTTGAAAAGGCTGGGGTATCAGGTGGGAGCAGGCTTCATGGTGGGAGCACCGTACCAGACCGTTGAGGATATTATCTGTGACCTGCGCTATATGCAGGAGCTTCAGCCGCAGATGATAGGCATAGGCCCGTTTGTCCCTCACCGCGATACACAGTTTCGGGACGAAAAAAGTGGTACAGCGGAGCTTACGATAAGGCTCCTCGGGATAATAAGACTGATGTTCCCGAGGGTGCTGCTCCCTGCGACGACTGCGCTCGGGACTATTGCCGAAAACGGCAGGGAGCGCGGTCTGAAAACAGGCTGCAACGTAATAATGCCGAATCTTTCACCTGCTGCGGTGAGGAGGAAGTATTCGCTCTATGACAATAAGATATACTCAGGCTCAGAGGCGGCGGAGTGCTGCGGCGAGATGAGAGACCTCATCGCTCGGGCAGGCTATGAGGTCAGCACGGAGCGCGGAGATTTTGTAAACACTAAGGAGAATTAAAATGAAGGTAGGATTTCATCTTCCCGATTTTGCGGGACAATTCAAGCTTAACTATATGTTTGCGGAGATGCTTAAAAACCGTCCCGATTTTTTCAGAGAGGGCGTGTATATCGCCTCATTCTACGGAGTTTTTCCGCCTGCACTCTGGAACGGCGGTCGTCCGCAGGCTTCAAGGAACAACTATGACAAGACCTTTATCAAGAGCTGTCTCAAGCTGTTCAACGACCGCGGGATACCGCTCCGCTTCACCTTCACGAACATGATGCTCGAGAAGAAGCACCTTTCCGACGAGCGCTGCAATATGGTGCTTGCAATGGCGAATAACGGTCTCAATGAGGCTATCGTTGCCTCCCCCGTGCTCGAGGACTACATCAGGAGAAATTATCCCAAGTACAAGCTCACGAGCTCGACGTGCAAGAGAATAACTGACCCCGAAAAGCTCACGGAGGAGCTCAACAAGGACTATTATCTCGTGGTTGTCGATTACGACCTCAACAATAAGTTCGATATACTTGAAAAGCTTCCCCATAAGGAGAAGTGTGAATTTCTCATCAATGCCTGCTGTACACCGAACTGCAAGCGCAGGCTCGATCACTATAAAGCGATAGGCAGGCAGCAGATAGCCTACTGTGAGCACATAAAGAAGTACCCGAACCTCCCGTTTGACCTCAAAAAGTACGACCTTGAGGACTTCTCGGACTGTCCCTACGGCAAGAGGGGAATATTCGACATCAGGGAGCTCAGTACACACATCTCGCCCGACGACATCTGGAACAAGTACGTTCCCATGGGCTTCTCGCAGTTCAAGATAGAGGGCAGAACGGCAAATACACTCAATATCCTTGAAACGTATATGTACTATATGATTCGTCCCGAATGCAGAGATGAGGCAAGATTCACTCTGCTCCGCAGCCTTGAGAATACAGGCGCACTCATATTCAAATAAAGGAGAAAAAGCTATGAAGGTAAGATTTCATCTTCCGAATTTTTCGGAGAGGTATAAGTTCAACTATGTTTTTGCAATGATGCTCAAAAATGAGCCGCAGTATTTCAGGGAGGGCGTTGAGATAGCATCTTTCTACGGTGCATTTCCGCCTTCGATATGGAACGGCGGCAGAACTATCGGCGGAACCTGTGACGAGGGCTTTGTAAAGTCCGTACTGAAGCTGTTCAACGATCAGGGCATACCGCTCAGATTTACGTTCACTAACCCTGTTCTGAAGGAGGAGCACCTCCACGACGAATTCTGCAACATGGTCATGAGGCTTGCAGACAACGGACTCAACGAGGTCATTGTTAACTCGCCGCTGCTCGAGGACTATATCCGCAATACATACCCGAATTTCAAGCTCACAAGCTCTACCTGCAAGAGAATAACGAGCGTTGATCAGGTCGCAGAGGAGCTCAACAAGGACTATCATATCGTCGTTCTTGACTACGACCTCAACAACAGGTTCGAGATACTTGAGAAGCTTCCGCATAAGGAAAAGCTCGAGATACTTGCTAATGCCTGCTGTGACCCTGCGTGTGCAAAGCGTAAGGAGCACTACCGCATAATCGGTGAGCAGCAGATAATCTACAACGAGCACCTGAAAAAGCATTCCGATAAGGCATTCAATATTGCTGATTATTCCGACGAAAACGTAATGAAGTCCATCGACTGCAATGCAAGAAGCAGGTCTCCATTTGAGATAATGGGATTCAGACACCACGTTTCTCCCGATATGATATGGGAAAAATATGTGCCTATGGGCATCAATCAGTTCAAGCTTGAGGGAAGAACAGCAAGTCAGCTCAACCTTATCGAGATGTATATGTACTACATGATACGTCCCGAATGTCGTGACGAGGCGCGTTTCAAGTTCCTCTACAACCTTGAGAACAACGGCGTTATAAGGATAGGCTGATGAAAAAAGGCAATATTGTGAGGACGGCACCTGTTTTCAGCGACAACATGGTATTGCAGAGAGGAAAGCAGGTTCGGATATTCGGCACCTGTGAGGACGGCTGCGGACATATCACCGTGACTGTGCCCGAGCTTGAGCTCTCTGCGGAGGCTGTTATCTCGGGCGGCAAATGGAGCGCAGTCCTGCCGCCTATGAAAGCC
>ONNL01000062.1 GCA_900319195.1 uncultured Ruminococcus sp.
CACCTCCGTTCAAGAATAAGGATAAATAGCGTATCCGGTGGTCGTTACGTGTTGGCGTTTGCGTATTTGCCCAACCTCACAAAGCGCATACGTCGCGCACCGTTTTTCGCGTCAGAATCATTAAGGGAACCTCTAAAAACCTCTTCCGGAAAAAATCAGCTATGCACTGTATCTGTGTCGTCAAACTGCCTTACCGGGCGAAAGCTTGCCTGCGACAGCTTTCCTAACATTTACAGCACCTATCTGATTTTTCCTTAACCAAACAGGTTTTTAGAGGTACCCCTTAATAAAAAAATCCCCTCAACTGCCAAGCAGTCAAAGGGACGATAATATCGCGGTTCCACCCTGATTCATACGGAGAGACTCCGTACCTCATTGTGCTCTTTAACGGGAGCGGCGTTGCTTATTGGGCAAACTCAGAGGCGGTGTGCATTTCCGTATCTGTATCTGCCTTTCACCCTCGGCAGACTCTCTGGAACAGACATATCGGATAGCCTTCCTCATCACAGCTTTAAATAGTATACATTTATTATATCACATAAAACGATTTTGTCAAGGGGGGATTTGCAGATTCCCCACAGTCTCCGAAGTTTAGATGTAAAATGCCTGTGTATAAAGCTATAAAGAATGTAGGATTTTTGTGAAATTGCTACAAAAAACGAAATGATGTACAAAATTTAGACATATTTGCTTGAAATCGGCAGAACATTATGATATAATTATTTTTGTACGGGTGTTTTTATTTTTTTTTCCGAAATCACAGGTCATTTTTTCGTGGAGCCTGTTTCCCCGTATTTTAACAAAGGATATAAAAAGCGCGTCCGCGCGGGAATAGAGGAACGGTCAAAAAATGGGAAATAGTAAAACTGTTGAAAAGGATAATGTTCTAAAGAAGATCCTCCATAAGGGCAGGAGCGTCGCTCTCGTCCTCGGGATCTATGATATTATTGCGGTAAACGCTTCGTTCTTTCTTGCATTGTGGTTCAGGTTCGATTGTAAATACTCGGTGATGAGCAATGCCGATAACGAGAAATATCTCCATGCATGGCTCGCATTCACGGGAATGTACAGTGTTTTCTGTATCATCGTGTTCTATTTCATGAACCTCTATCGAAGCATCTGGAAATACGCAAGCTACAGCGAGCTTGTCAAAATAGCAGCCGCCACCATGATGACGGGAGTTTTCCATACAGTTTTCATAACGGCATTCTTCAGGACAATGCCCGTTGCTTATTACATCGTGGGAATCCTGCTGCAATTCATGCTTATCACGGGCATACGCTTCTCATACAGGTTCATCTATCTGCTTTCCGCTCAGAAGGACAAGAACAGCCTCCCCGTAATGCTCATCGGTGCAGGCTCGGCAGGTCAGATGATACTGCGCGATATAAACTTCGCTGCGGAGTCAAATGAAAAGGTAGTCTGCATAATCGACGACAACCCCGATAAAAAGGCTCGTCTGCTCGACGGTGTGCCGATTGTCGGCAACCGCGACGACATTCTCGCAAACGTAGAAAAGTATCACGTCAAGAAAATCGTCATTGCTGTTCCGAGTGCAAGCGTTGCGGACAGACGTGATATTCTCAATATATGCAAGGAGACCGACTGCGAGCTCAAAAATCTCCCCGGCATCTTCCAGATGGTCGAGGGCAAGGTCACAGTCAGCCAGCTCAAAAATGTCGCTATCGAGGACCTTCTCGGACGTGACCCGATAAAGACCGATATGTCCGAGGTCTATAAGTTCATCAGCGGCAAGACCGTCCTCGTAACAGGCGGCGGCGGTACTATCGGAAGCGAGCTTTGCCGTCAGGTAGCCGCTCACAACCCGAAGCAGCTCATAATCTTTGATATATACGAGAACAGCACCTACTCCATTCAGCTTGAGCTGAAAAAGAGATTCCCGTATATGAAGCTCGAAGTCCTTATCGGCTCGGTTCGTGACAGCCGAAAGATATTCGACGTAATGAAGAAGTACAGACCTAACCTCGTGCTTCATGCTGCTGCTCACAAGCACGTTCCGCTCATGGAGGACAGTCCGTGCGAGGCTATCAAGAACAACGCTATCGGCACATACAAGACAGCGTATGCGGCTATGGTAAACGGCTGCGAGAGATTCGTGCTCATATCCACTGATAAGGCAGTAAACCCGACAAACATCATGGGAGCAAGCAAGCGCCTCTGCGAAATGATAATCCAGAGCTTCGGCAAGAAGATAAAGGACGGCAAGGCGGACGAGATACCTCAGCTCTTTACTCACGGCGTTTACAGAGAGAATAGCCACGAGGACCTTCTCGATGACGTTGAGTTCGATTACAGCAATATCCACACAGAATTCGTTGCGGTAAGATTCGGCAACGTACTCGGAAGCAACGGCTCGGTCGTTCCGATATTCAAGAAGCAGATCGAGAGCGGCGGTCCTGTTACCGTTACGGATAAGGACATCAACCGTTTCTTCATGCTCGTAAATGAGGCGGTATCACTGGTAC
Source organism: uncultured Ruminococcus sp. (assembly GCA_900319195.1). Taxonomy (GTDB): domain Bacteria; phylum Bacillota; class Clostridia; order Oscillospirales; family Ruminococcaceae; genus Ruminococcus. The sequence continues at coordinate 2,487 of ONNL01000062.1, forward strand.
TGCTTGCAGGCTCAAAGGCACACGGCGGCGAGATATTCGTGCTCGATATGGGTGAGCCTGTAAAGATAGACACTCTTGCACGTAACCTCATCAAGCTCTCGGGATATAAGCCCGACGTTGACATCAAGGTGGAATACACCGGACTACGCCCAGGTGAGAAGCTCTATGAGGAGAAGCTCATGTCGGAGGAGGGACTCCGCAAGACAGAGGACGACCTCATTTATATCGGCAACCCAATTCCGCTTGATACGGAAAAGCTCCTCAGCCAGCTTGATAAGCTCATGAGCGTAGCGTACTCCAATGACGAGGATATACGAAGCTATGTTGAGGAAATGGTGCCGACCTATCATGAGGCTTCCGTTGTAAACGCGAAGTTCAATAAGGATAAGGCAAACAAGTAAAATACAGACCGTTATAATAAAAAGAGGGAAGCCTTTGAGCTTCCCTCTTTTTTAGCTTTAGGGCACCTCTAAAAAC
>ONNL01000020.1 GCA_900319195.1 uncultured Ruminococcus sp.
CGGTTCTGCATATTGATTATCTCCCTCGCAGGATCGCTCGTGAGCGGTCTCGGTGTAAGTTCCTTCAGCCAACTGAAGAAGAAATCATAAATGTAGTCAAATGCCTTTGATGCTCCGTTTTTCGCAACGTCAAAGAGTTTAGTCCAGTCAATTCCAATAACAGAGCCCAGTATTTCCTCAGAGGTATCACTGCGCGTTACAAGATAAAGCGGTATAAGTAGATACGAAGCTTTTTTGCCATACGACTCATAATCTGCCTTATCCATCACCCAGCCGATACCCTCACCGATCGCTCCGTCGAGCCAAGTTTGAACAACGCTCTTCCAGCCAAGTCTTGCAACTGTATCGGGATCAAAATCCATAAGGCTGAGTGAAACACCCTTGCCTGCCATTCCGAGCAGCTCGCCCTGACGGATGAAATTCCCTGCAAAGAGCTTCGAGTTTGTCGGATCAAGGTTCACGAGCTTTGTCGCATCGCCAAGCTTATCCACATTGCCGACTATCTGTTTGCTGCCATTAAATGTATATTTGATTCCCGGATAGCTCGTTGCGGCATTTCCGCGGATAGTGCCGGGAGTAAGCTTGCTCAGCCAGTCGCCGAGCTTTCCTGCAAACCACTTCTTTACCGTCTCAGAATTCATTCCTTTCATGAACAGCATACTTGCTATCTTTTTGACAGCCAGAAGCGAGAGGTCGCCCAAGGTCTTTCGGAGCGATTCCCAGAAGTCCGTCGGTTCAGAATAGAAATAATTCTTTGAGAAGTCAAATAATACATAGCAGACCAGACAGATGCAGATGTTGCTGATGTCATCTTTAGTGATGACGAATTTCATGTCGTTGCCATCCTTGAGTCCAAGCTTGTTTTCAAAAACATTTGCTGCCTGCTCCAGCAGCTTTTCACCAAATTTAACTTCGCTTAGATTATCAGATGCGAGAACATCTGCAATTGTATCAACAATGAGATCCTTGCTTGGAGTTATCCAGAATTCATGGTTCGGGAAGTAGACTGTTATGACTACCTTGAATGCCATATCTCCGCAGAACTTCGCAAATTCGAGCCTCGATACTATGGTGTCCAGTACCTTCGCCTCAGCATTGTACTGATTGCCGATTGCGAGCTCGCCCTCCATTGTCCAGTAATACTGCGACCTTGCAAGTATGCGGTAGCGGAGAATCCTCATCATGCTCTGATCGACCTCATCGGGATCGGTGCAGAGACTATTTATCCTTGATAATTCCGTTTCCTGATAATCCTCGGGAATGAAACGGTAAACAGTATTTATAAGCTCCTGCTTTTCCTTTTCGAAGTCTCTTGTCTGTGTGTCAAAGCGTTTGCCCATGAGACGAATCGGGATATCAGCATTGTACTCCTCGCCGCCGTATGTGCAGCCTATATTCAGCTTGACAAGGTACTTGCTTCCAAGCTCGGGAATGCTGACATCGGGACGGAAATAAATACGGTCGTCCTCGAAGTCAACACGGTATTCATAGCCCTTAACAAGATTCTCACTTCCCGAATCATCAGCGGTGAGCGAGTATTTTCCCCATTTCACCTCATCGGTAACATCACTGAATCCACCCTGTGAATTCTCTGCCATTACGCAAATGCCTATCTTTGTGGGACGGATAAGCGGGTCAAGCGTGAGCTTTTCGGGGTCTCTTGTGAGATACGAGCCGACCTCTATCCTGCCGTCCTCATTCGGTTTTTCGGTGATGCATATGCCGAGAGGATACAGTCTGAGGACTATGCTTCCCGTTAGCTCCGAGCCGTCAGCAAAGCTGACGATAACCCTGACTTCAATATCAACAGGCTGTGCAAAGCCGTTTTCGTCGGGAACAATTTCCTCTGAGGAATTAACGATATGCACCTCATAGGTGTAAAGATTAGGAGCATTTTCATAGGTTGCGGTTACACCGCCCTCGGTCTCAAAGACTATCTCCTTCGGTTCTTCAGTTGCATTTTCAATGAAGAAGCGTGATGTAAGAGTCTCTCCACCGCCGCCGACAGTTGATATAACTACCTGTGAGCCGAGGTCGCGGACGTGCTGTTCATCTGAACCCTCGTCGAAGAATACGAATCTCGGGTCACCTACTATGTCAAATACAAGATTATTTGTGAACACTCCGCCCTCGCCCGAATATGTAAATGTCAGAGTGCCGCTTGCAGCTTCGGTCTCCTTCGGGACACTGATATTCGCGGATGTATAGTTTTCGTACATTCCCGCAGAACTTACCTCAAGAATCTTTCCCGAAACAGTGATCCTCTCGCTCAGGTCGGGACGGTCAGACTCAAAGCCGTGCTCGTCAGTCTCAGTTATACGCGCATAGACTGTCACGGGAGCAGCTCCCCTGCGGACAGCTCCGCCGAAGCCCTTGTATATGTACATTTTGTACTGCTTCTTCTTTTTCTCGCCGTCTCCTCCGCGGTCAGAGGGTCCGCCGGAATTAGCAGCTGCTCCTGCTGCGGCAGCAGCACCCGAAGCAGCTGCAGCAGCTGCCGCAGCGCCCGTTACTATCTTCTCGGGGATAGTTGTCTCTGTTTCACCTTCTTCGTATGATGCATGGCTCGTATGTGTAGACTTGGTCTTGTGATCGTCCTCATCGTCACCAGTGTCCTTGCTGCCCTTTCCCGAATAGTCCTCAATATATTTATCAAAGTTGTTAACCGTAAATAAATATGTTGCCTGGGCATTGCTCGGACCTGCAAACGCCATTCCATCTTGTTCCATTTCAAACGAGGAATCAAGGCTGTCGTCAACATAGTCAGACGAATCACTAAAGCTGCCGTCCCAGCTTGATGAGACAAGAAATGCAGTCCATTCACTATCGTCATCATATTTACATATACACAGAGAGAAGTCAACTCTGTCGATAGTTTTATAACATTCATAGGTAGTGCCGATAGAGTCCGGCTCGGGACGGAAGAAGTGGTCACGGAGCGAACCTATAAGACTTATTGTCGTATAATAGCACTCACACTCCCGACCATAGATCGGGTCTCTGTCTCTTTTCTCAAAATTGTCACCTGAAAGATATAATGAGTCAGCAGAGAAGGTATACGCTTCATAACCCTCGCCCGTACTCATGCTCGTACCCGGCAGATTGATATTCAAGCCGTTCTTATCATATTCCACCATTATATTACCTGCGTTAGCAAAAATCTGATAAAAATCAAGGTCTATATTATAGGATGAAGGTATCTCAGTTTCATAGTTCCTTGAAGAATACGCGGAATTTGTCTTTTCCTTGTCAAGCTGCATGGTGAAGCTGCCTTCGCCCTGCTCCTTTTCATAATCAACGTAGATCTGCATATCAAGTCCGATAGAAGTTGCAGTGACATTATTTTCATCTTCCTTGTATCTTATACCAAGTGATTCTTCAATATCTGCATAAAAATACGTAAAATATGATTCTCTGTCTCTTACCTCTTCCTCCTCAGGTATATCAAATACAGCTGTACCGCTCCTGCTGCCACCAGAAGCAGTCTCTCTTTCATTAATAAGATACGTATGTCCTGTGTCTTCTGCAAAATAGCTCATAGACTGAGTGAAATAATAATTAAAAGTATAACCCTCAGAATAATACCACCCTCCCAGTTCCTCAGGTTTTAACATATATGATGTGTACGATACCGTTATAGTATCACCCGGCTCAGCATATACAGCCATTATAGGTTTTCCATGAACATCATATCCCTTTATCGAGTAGTATCCGCCCGATATGCTGAAATCCATGTATATATCACTATTTACAGCTTGATATACCTTTCCGGAACGTCCGTCATCAGATACCTCATAGATAATGTTGCCCTCTGCCTTTGACCTAAAGGGTACTGCTGCCGACAGGAGCGGTCCGTTCAGCAGAAGAAATGCAGCCGCCGCACTCCCTGCCTTCTTAGGACTGCCGAATATGAGTATAGTTATCCCGACGGCTATACAGCCTATACCGCAATACAATGGGAGAAGCTCGTTATCGACTGCCGAAAGTCCAGCCGCAGCAGCAAATCCGAGAGCAGCTCCCGATACCATAGCACCTGCCTTGTCACCGCGAAGTGATCGTTTGCCGTTCTGTGCCTTTGACGTGAATCCTGCGGCAATACGGTAAACTATACCGCTCCTGCCGCCAAGCGAGCGAAGTGCAACTATGAAGCCTGCAATTGCCGCCATAGTCCCCTCAATGCTCGGAGTGCCGACAAAAAACTGATACAGACACAGCGTAAAGCCTGCACCTATGAGCATATTCCCGAAATTATTTCCTTTAAATGCTCCATTTGAGAATAGGCCTCGCAAGCCTTTGAATACCCTGCCGAGTCCGCCGCCGAAAACAGTCGTGATAGCGGCTGCAATGGTGGACATTCCGAGGAAGCCTCCTACCATGCCTGCTGCGGAGCGGTTCGTTATGCCCTTGATGAAGGTCACGTACTCAAGCGCTGTCGAGACCTCGTCGTGCTCACGAAGCTCGGGGATGAACAATACGGCAAGCCATAGTGCTGTCACGAGCAGTGCAATAACAAGTGCCTTGCGGTTTTTCTTTCTGAAGATACCGAATATTCCGCCGATAAGTGTGCATATACTGCCGAACAGTGCTCCGAGCGGTCCCGATGTAGTGATACTTTCCGCAGCAGTGGACGCTCCGCCGCTGAATGTACCCAAAAGCTGTTCTCCAGTGCCCGAAGCCGCAGCAGGTGACAAGCCTCCGCTAAGACGCTGACTAACAGGCAAGCGGATCGCTTTACCAAGCTCATTCCCGATTTTTCCCGCCGCGGAGCCTTTTGTCAAAGGTGCCGCATTTGCAGGAATTCCCGCAGGCTTTACTCCAGCCGCCTTATTCACAGTAAGC
>ONNL01000164.1 GCA_900319195.1 uncultured Ruminococcus sp.
GAGTCACCCTCAAACTCCTTTCCTAAAACTTTAGTTTGAAATTTTAAAGGGATATAGCGCTTGTTAGTCATTTAAGACCACAAGTTTCTTAGCGCTATATCCCTTAAAAATTTGAAGCAAAGTCTTTGAAAGGGGGGCGGGGGAAAGCCTTCCTCAGAAAGCTTCCCCCGATAAAAACACGTATAGTTTATTATGCCTGTGTGAGCGCTTTTCTCATGAGGCAGAGGTCGAAGATGTCGAGTTTATTATCGTTACAGAGGTCAGCCGCCTTCCAGTTTGCAAGGTAGGTATCGGGCACTGCAAGCAGCCACTCCTGAACGAGTACGAGGTCAGCGATATTGAAAGCTCCGTCCATATTTACGTCGCATATCACTTCCTGAGTTATATTCTCGGCAGCGGGCTCAAGAATGAACTTTTGTCCGTCGCCACCCCAAAATTCCCATTGGCAGATGTTAGCTCCGCTCTCTTTGCTTATCTCATACACGTCGGCACACCTCTTGCCGCCCGAAACTGCTGTGAGCAGCGAATAAGTACCGTCCTTGTTGCACTGAACTGTGAACTTCTGAGATGCAGCGCCTGTGTAAGCGCTGAGTATGATGTCCGCACCGTCCTCGGAGGAGGAATCCGCAACGTTGAGGGCATTTCCGTCGGCAGTCTGTATAGTATAAGTGCCGTCGCTCTGCTTTGTGAATGTCCATGTTACAGCGTCGCCCTGAACAGCGCTGCCGCTGCTGCTTGTGATGTAGAGTTCACTGTTGAGATTCTTCACGGTATAAATTCCGCTTGTGACGGAGGGATAAACGGGAGCAATCTTCCAGAGCTGGCAGTCATATTCGTGATAAGCGTACTGGTTGATGTTTCCGCCGTTTTCAGTGGACCATTCAAACACGTCCAGACTGCCGTTTCCGCCCGAGCACTTTGAAACGATACCGTAATAGCTGCCGCTCTTCACGAGCTTGAAGAGCTGATTGTCAGCACCCGTGTACTGCTGGAGCTCGACGTTTATACCGTCGTTTGCACTGTTTTCTGCAACAGCCACACACTTGCCCTCGTCACCGAGGGACACGATACGGAAGTAGGTATCATCGACCGCGATAAGTCTCCACTGCTGAGCCCAGCTCTTGTTGAAATCCCACTGCTGAATGTTCGTGCCTGCGTCAAGCTTGCCTTCGGGGAGATCGAGCGAGAGACCGCTGTTCTTGTTTGTAATGAAGTAGTTCACTCCGCTGAGGAGGTCAGTGCCGCTGATTTTGAGAGCCTTGCTCTGCTCACCGATAGTATCGGGAGCCATGATGAGCTCTGCGTCGGAGTTGGTGTGATCGGAGAGGGAAGCTCTTTCGCTTCCCGCGAATGCCGTGTTCTTGGCACCCCAGATAGTCTGATTGTTGCTGCCGACTGCCGTGAAGGACATCACCTTTGTGCCCTTTTCGTTTTCAGCCGCTACGAAGAAGCCGTTGTACACCTGACCGCCTATTGTCAGGACAGCAGCGTCGCTGTCAGCAGCCTGTTCCCATTTACCTGTAACTGCGCCCGAAACGGTGTGGTCAGCGTTGAGCTTTATGCTCTGATAGCTGATAATGTTGCCGTCTGTAGCGTTGCCGTGATTGATGTATTCGTAGTCACCGACGATGTCAGCCTCGTCGTAGCCGCCCTCTGAGAAGTGATCTCCGCCGTATTCAAATGGTGTCACAACAGGCCAGCCGTCGCTGTTGAACTTCATCTCGTGGACTCTTACCTCATGGTATTCGCTTCCGTCGTCGAATCTTGCGTGGTAGAAGAGGTACCATTTTCCGTCATCGTCGCGGAGCACCGAGTTGTGACCGCAAGCCATATAAGCCGTGTTAAGAGAGCTGAACTTGTAGTTGCCCATGACCTTCAGACCGATAGTGTCAAGGCTTGTGCTTGAAGTGAGGACAGCCGCTCTTCCTGCCGCGTCTGTGAAGGGACCGAGAGGACTCTTGGAGCGTGAAACTCGCATATTATAGCCGCCTGTCGAGAAAAGTCCGCCGTAGGTCGTCCAAAGGTAGTAGTAGCCTGTGTCCTCATTGTATTCAATGAACGGACCCTCTCCCGACTTTCCGTAGCCGCCTGCTATCTTTGTACCGAAGTAGCTGTCAACCATTCTGCCGTCGGAGGTCGTGCTTGTTTTGGGGTGAATGCACTTGCCTGTGGACTGGTCTATCTCGAGCGAGAAGATACCGCCCGACCATGAGCCGTATGTCATGTACATCTTTCCGTCTGTGCCGTAGTAGATAGTGGGGTCGATGGCATTCGGGAAGAGCTGGTTGTTGAAGTTGTTGCCGTTGAACCAGCTGTTGTTCATTGTGACCTCACCCGAGGCGATGAGCTCGTCAACGTTGGTGGAGGTGTACTTCTTGTTTACGTTTTTGGTGCTGCTTGTAACATACTGGTCGTTCTTTGTGAAGCCCGAGTAGATCAGCGTGTCACCGAAGGTATACGGTCCCTCGATGTTTTTTGCCGTTGCAAAGCAAATTACCGAGCGGATATATGTTGACGAGGTGCAGAAGTACATGACGTATGCACCCGTTGTACCGTCTGAGTTTTTGAAGTTCGGGTTCCAGATAACGTCGGGAGCCCATACCGAGAAGCCGCCCTCGCAGTCCTCGAGGTTTTCACCGCACCACGCAAACGCCTTCTGGAGATTCTGTGAGAGGTTGCCGAATTCCACGTTGTTTGTCGTTGCATAGCCGTTTGTGAAGCGTGTCCAGTTCTGTAGGTCGGTAGTTTTTGCAGCGTCGATGTGCGAGCCGAAAACGTAGTATGTATTGCCGTTTTTGACTATTGACGGGTCGTGGACAGATACACGAGCCTTGTTTGCTGCTGCGTCTGCTGTTATTCCCTCGTTTCTGAGCTGAGGTACGGTAGGATAGGTGTACGCTCCCACGAGCGTGACTGCGGCAACTATGCCGCATAATAGCCTTTTCAGTTTCATCGCAATTCCTCCTAAAATATGTACTGCTTATTTAATGTACCCATTGTCAGCAAATTGTGTATACAGAAGTCCTTATGCGTACCTTTTGAGACAAAGGGTTCTTCCCCGAACCCCTTTCCTAAAACTTTAAACTGGAATTTTATCCCTATGGGGTACATTTTGATAAACTTTTTAGTAAGTCATAGGTACGGTATGCACCCTATAGGGATAAAATTCGAGCGTAAGGCTCAGCAATGGAGATAGGGAAATGATCCTTGAACCAGAAGGATCTTCTTCGATAAAATATACATAGAGCTTCTATACACGCAGTTCACACATAGTGATACCATTATATACGTAGAGCTGTGATATTTCCGTGTCACAGCTCCGAGCATCATCTGACGCCCACCTTACTTAGTCGGACAGCAAGGAATTATTGATGCTTGCAGGCTGTCCGAATACAATGACTGAACGGAAGTGAACTATTGTGCAGATATCCACTTCCTATCTTAATAATAGTATACAATATTTAGAACGATAATTCAATGATAATATATGTCCAAATACTGATGTTTTGATACATTATCATCTGCACATAAAAGCAATCGCTTCTGAAAGTTCGCTTATAAACAGCCCTTAAATCCCGATAATTGATGTGATAATATGTTATATGGGACTTGACTAATATGACGAAATGTGCTATATTACAGATAAGGGCTATCATCAGACGGAGGTGCGCAATGGCAGAGAAAAAAATAGGTATCATAGTACCTCACATCGTTACAAATGTTGACAGGGAGCTTTTAAAGGGGGCATTCCGTGTACTTAAAGAATACGGCTGCGACCTTGTTATAATCACGGGAATCTCAAATTTCTCGGAGAATCTGGAAAATCAGAGCTTTATTTGCGGCAGGAACAATATCTTTGACATCATCAGATACGGCGATTTCGCAGGTTTTCTGTTTGCGGCAAGCTGGTTCACAAGTCGGGAGCTGAAGGACAGGATATACTCTTATCTGAACGAGAGGGAGCTGCCCTGCCTTGTCATCGAGGAGGAGAACAGCTTCTTTCCGTGCATTTTCCCCGAGGAGAGAAGCTGCGAGAGGGAACTGACAGATCATCTCATCAAGGCACACGGCTGCAAAAGGCTGTACTTCATTTCGGGAACGGAACACGACCGAATTTCGCAGGAGAGGCTCGAGGGCTTCAAGCAGGGACTCGCGGACAACGGTATTGAATTTGACGAGAGCTGTGTTTTCTACGGCGATTTCTGGAAGGAAAAGCCGTATGAGCTGGGCATAAGCATTGCTCGCGGCGAGGTCGAAAAGCCCGACGGTGTTGTCTGCGCGAGCGATACTATGGCGCTGTGCTTCATGGACGGTCTTACGCAGAACGGCATGAGAGTGCCCGAGGACGTGAGAGTTGTCGGTAATGACGGAAAAACCGAATGTTTACTTCATACTCCCATGCTGACAACTGTATCGGGGAGGAATTACAGGCTCGGAGCAGAGGTTGCGAAAAGGCTGCTTGAAATGACAGGGGAAAAGGTCGGATCCGGCGCTGACATACAGGAGCGTATCGACTTCCGCGGAAGCTGCGGCTGCGCCGATGTTTTCAAAAATATCCCCGAGGACGTGATGAATGAGCTTTGCAGGAACAACATCATGTACAACGAGCGATATACCTCTATGGTGACGGATTTTATCGAGGAGGTCGTGAACCGAAAGGAGCTTGAGGAGCTCATGCTGCAAGTTGCAAGGTTCAGCTATCGGCTCCCGAAATGGCAGGATATGGTGCTGTGTCTCTGCGAGGACTGGCACGTTGATTTTGCCGATATATCGGATTTCCGCAAATCAGGCTTCTCGGACAGAATGCTCGCTGCACTTGCGAAAACCGACAGGCTCGGAGAGTGCTCGATATGCAGGGAATTTATTGACACGGCACAGCTGTTTCCGCAGGAGGTCTCCACTCACGAGGCAAGGACTTGGCTTTTGACATCGCTTTTCAGCGGTGAGCAGATTTTCGGTTATATCGCTACAAGTTATGCTGACCCCGACGATATTTTTCTTGATGAGAGCTATTGTATGTGGTGCGACACTGTGAGCTATGGACTGCGCGATACACAGGCAAATATGTACGAGCATTATGTGCGTCATCAGATAAGCAAGCACGCGGATATTGACCCCGAAACCGGAATGCTGAGTATGAAAGGCTTCAGGACTCTGCTTTCCGAGCAGCTTGCCGAAAAAAAGAAATACATCATACAGGTAATAGCGGCAGAGGACGATATACAGGCGCATTCCGAGATAAACTATATTTCGATGCTGTCGGTAGCTGTACGTAGGTCGTCGGTGAAGGATGAAATATCAGCAAGATACGGGAAGAACTCGTTCGTGATAGGCTATCCCTGCGGTGAGGATATTTCAGAGCGGAGAATGATGTATCAGCGTCTTGACGAGATAGAAAATGAGCTGCTGCAATATGAATCGGATAAGCTGCATTTTGAGCTCCCTAAGCTGACTACGGCGGCAACTATCATTTCGGACATTAATTCACTTGAAGATACGATACATAAGGAGCTAAGTGATATAGTAGGAAATGCTAATCGTAAAGATGATTACAGCTCTCAGCTTATAGACATACGACGCAGGATAAGGAGAGCTCCCGAGAAGCAGTGGAGCGTTACTATGCTGTCGGATATGCTGCATATCAGCCGCACACATCTGCAAAGGATGTACAGCAAGGTGTTTGACATCAACTGCGGAGAGGATATAATTAATATACGTATCCAGAAGGCGAAGAGACTGCTGAAAAATACGAGTCTTCATATATCCGAGGTGGCTTATGAGTGCGGCTATGAGAATGTCAGCCATTTCATAAGGCAGTTTCACGACAAGGTGGGAGTTACAGCCACTGCCTATCGTAAAGATAATCGCTGAAAAAGTTGGTGAATATTATCTGCACTTCTGCAATATAATAGTAAGGGACAGCGGTGTCGAGTATAGCAATATAGTTAAAACAAAAAAATATTTGCAAAACCCGTTGACAATCCTGATATTATGTGATATAATAATTAAGTCGTATGAATGGTATGACTTAATATCGCGGTGTGGAGCAGCTAGGTAGCTCGTCGGGCTCATAACCCGAAGGTCGTTGGTTCAAATCCAGCCGCCGCAACCAAA
>ONNL01000089.1 GCA_900319195.1 uncultured Ruminococcus sp.
ATATGAATACGATTGATTGGGAGTCTCTGATGCATGAAGCTATAAGAATGGGCTATCGCTCCCACAAAACTTCAACCTGTGGATTACACGTTCACATCAACAGAAATGCCTTTGGCGCAAATCAGGAAGAGCAAGAAGCTGTGATTGAAAAGGTGTTGTATTTCGTGGAGAAGAACTGGAACGAGCTTTTCAGATTCAGCAGAAGAACTGAGTACAACATGAACCGCTGGTCGGCACGTCACGGATATGAAAAGACGGGTAAGGAAATAATGAAGAAAGCCAAAGGAGATTGCAACCGCTACGTGGCTGTAAACCTGCGTAATTACAATACTATCGAATTCCGGATGTTCCGAGGAACTTTGAAGTACAACACATTCATTGCCATTCTGCAAATGGTGAATAGGATATGTGAGACAGCAATGCAGCTGACCGAGCAGGAACTTGATAAACTATCTTGGTCGGAGTTCGTGGCAGGTATAAATAACAAGGAGCTTGTCCGCTATCTCAAAGAACGCAGGCTCTATCGTTGAGAAGGTTCGCTATTGCAGAACATTCAATGAGATCGCCAACACAAACTTAGAAGCAGTTTTCAAGCTGATACTCAAGACTGCTGTAAGGAATAATGTTCCTCAGTCCGAGATGCCCACGAAGATGTACATAATCTCTGATATGCAGTTTGATTACTGTGTAACAGGCGGCAATAATGAGGTGCTGTTCCGTGCTGTAAGAAAGCTGTACAGCAATTACGGCTACAGACTTCCCGATGTGATATTCTGGAATGTAAACAGCCGCTCTGACGCAATGCCTGTTACACGCTCAGAGACGGGTGCTGCACTGGTTTCAGGCTACTCCCCTGCTGTGTTCGACATGGTCATGAGCGGCAATTGCTCGCCCGAAGCTGTTATGGACGATATACTCTCGTCAGAAAGATATGCAAATATTACAGCAGCGTAAGCACTATCATAGTTCATTAAAAAAGGCAGTCCATTGGACTGCCTTAACTATTTACCATATACCTTTTTCCAAAGAATACGGCATAGAAGTCTGTATATTTTTATCGGGAGTCCCCCTTTTTATACAAAGTATTCCTCCCCGAAAAATATCAGCCTCTTTACAGATAAAATTTATCATAGTACACGCTGAGCTTTGTAAATATCCCCTTATCAGAGCCGTTTATCTCGACCGAGTCGATACGCCTTCCAACTACCGAGCCGAATGTCACAGAGTCCGAGAGATCCTCTCCGCGATAGCCGCAGTAGCGGATAAATCTCCGTCTTAATGCGCGGCACCGGTATTTATCTCGGTATACAAGTGCGGACTGCGGGTCGCTGAGAAACTGCTTATCAAGCTCAAAGAACTTATGGCGGACTATACTGCGAGCGGCTATTGACGTATCGGTCAGCTCATAGCTGCCGAATTCTCCGTTGATATCAGACATATGAAAATCACTTGCTGTATTGCGGAGGTCAAGCTCTGTGCCTGTTTCCGTGATTTCGGAATCTGCAAAGGTGAACCGAGTCGGTGAGCTGACCGCAGTGATATTAATGCAGTTAGTGCCGCGAATATAGGGATATGTGCCGCAGAGCTTATATGAGAGATTAACAAGCGCGTCCCACATTGTCGAATTATTCTTCACGAAGATATAGCTGCTCGTATCGGAATTATTCTCATGGGTGACGTGTGGGAAATCGTAGAAGCTGTCCATGAGGTCGTTTATTGAAACTCCCGTTTTCATTCCAGGCTCGATCTGATTCTGACATAGGAGCGACGTGAAGCTGCGTGAGGTGACATTCACTATGCTGTCGCCGTTCACCTTTGAGACCGAAAGCGTATCTATAAGTCCGTAGTGGACGAGCTTATCGTTCACAAAAAGCTTCACCTCTGAGACTGACATCAGCTCCGTTGTACCGATAACGGCACGCGCCTTCATCTGCGTATACGGCAGATAGGAACTCTTGCGGAATGTGAACGAGAGCGGTTTGTATGATTCCGTTGTCGAGGAATCAGTGAATATGAAAACAAGCCTTGCGTTCATTCGCTCACCTCATTTACCTCGGATATTTCGGTCACAACGAGAGTGACCGTTGCTTCAAGGTATCCGCTCCCTACATCCTCAACGGTGAATGCCTGTAGGATGCTGTCCTCACACCTCATTCCGCGGACGGTAACATCAAAGAACACTGCCGAATGGAGCATTGCATTCATTGCGACTACAAACCGCATGGGAGTGTCCGTCGTTACGACACGTCCGCGGAGTATGAGCTTCATCGCCTTCGGAGCGTTATTTGTTATCGTGCTCCCGCCCGATACAGTCACCGCCTCGGTAACTGTCCTCACTGCCGAAGCCTTGAAGCCGTCGCAGTAGAGCGTGGCATCTCCTATCCTGACGGGAAAGCTCTTTCTCTCTGAGATAGTCGTCGTGCTCATTTGCCGCTCCTTTCTATCGTCGTCATGCCGCCTATACCGAATACCGCTCCGAGTACAAGTCTGTTTATATTTGAATCGTACTTCACCGAGAGCTTTTTCAGCCTGCTCTCAAGTCCAGAGAGCCTGCCGAGTGCGGTCTCAATGTAACTGCTGTAATAGTCGAACAGCGCTTTCTCGGAAAAGCCGCGCGGAGCAGTGACATTCACCGCAACGTCTGCCTTGAACGGCATGAAGATAGTGTATGCCGAGCTTATCGGCGCGGAGCATTCAAGCGAGCTTATGCCTACCGTTGTGAATATTCCCCTGCTTTTCTGCTCGACGGGGACAGCATCGAATGCGCTGTATACATTTTCCGCACCTGCCGATACAAGTGCAGAAGCGACTGCCTTTATTACCGAATTTATCATGATATGCCGTCCTCTCCGCACGAAAATGCGCTGAATATGAAGGTCTTTGAGTTTATAAGCTCGCTGCAAAGCTGAAGATAGTCGCTCACGAGCTTTTCGGAATAGATGAGACTGCCTCTGTCCGCTGAGAGCATTTTTCCTGCAAATGTTATCTCACTGCGGTCACGGGCATTTTTTATCTTCTGGAGCCTGTTGTTTGCGATAGCTGCCGCAAGAAAATCAAGGCGCACATCGGTGTTGTCAGCGTTTGGCAGCAGCATTCTGTTCACCTCGTCAACCGCAAGCGTTATGAGCGGCACATAGGTATCAAGCACGTCCTCGCCCGAAAACAAGGTAAACAGTGTCCTTATCTTTTCAATATTCATTTCATCACCTCATTGAAAATCCGTCCGCGGAGTTCTCCCCTGCTTCTGTTGAAAGCTGCACCTCGACTCCGCCCTTTGCGCTCTCGAACGACTTTTTCAGTGCTATGAGCTGTGAGGTATCCATACTGCCGAGCGAGAGCGCCGTAACATCAGCAAGTGCACGTCCGCCCCTGAAAAAAGCGAGTTTGCGTATATCGCGCATGAGCTCGGCATTTGCGGCACTTATATCCGCGGACACGGAGTCCGTAGTCTTGCCCTCCTCAGTGAACTTCTTCGTGACTCCTGCGTTTACCTGTGCAGGCACAGCAACAAAGCTCCACTCGTAAGCGTCGGTTATGCCGTCGAGGACAGTACAGCAAAACTTGCCGCCGTACATCTTTCCCTTGACGTGAGCACAGCCGCCCTTTGACCTGTCAGCTCCGCATATCGAGCACCTTTTCTTCGCCGCGGAGCACGACACCGAGACCTCCTTTTTTATGCCGCCGTCTATCTCAGCGATGAGCTCCCTGCTGCCCTCGGTGCGTACCATGTAAGCGCCTGCTCTGAGGTACTTGTAGGGCTGACCGAGCTTTGTTGTGCGAGTGCTGTCCGTGACGACCTCGGTATCGAAAATACGCGCGGTCTGATTCGCGGAGCTTGCGTTGTGGTCGGAGATGCCCGTCTTGCCGATGAATTTGCGGCTAAGCTCGTCAAGAGCGTCGTCCGAAAAGCACTCGCCGTCGCGGTCGATCTCGTTGTCGCAGAGTATCACGGAGAAAACGTAGACCTCGTCCCCGCTCAGCTCGCGGCGCGTGAATCTGTTTATCTTATCAAGAATTTTCTGTTCCATAACTTCTCCTTTAAAGTAATGCGGAGACAAAAAGTCTCCGCACAGAATTTATCAGTCTGTAATTGTGAGTACCTTTACCGCATCAGGAGTTATCTTTCTGAAGCCGCAGGTGATGGACACTGTTATCTGGTCGAGCTGACGGTCGATGAGCTTGTCTGTCTCCATTACAAGATCGGTGCTTGTAATAAATTCAAGGGCAAAGTTCTTGTCGATTCCGATTATCGTATTCTCGGGAGCGGCAGATGTCTTGATGAGCTCAGAGCCGAAGGGAAGGACTATCTTGCCGTCCGCATAAGCCGTATTGTCTGTGAGCTGGTCCATTGCAACGATAGTCGAGGCAACAGCAGGGGTTGTGATGAGCGTTGTCATATCGAAGCTGTCAAAGCTGCCGTAAAGCTCGGCAAGGTCAGCATATGTAAGTGCTGAGGTAGTGTCGGCTGTAACTCCCGTAACGAGCGCTGTGAGGGCGCTTGCGGCAACTGTGTTTGCAAGTCTCACGCCTATGCTTCTGAGCATTACTCCGAAAACATCAAGGCGCTGCTGGCGAACTGCCTCATAGGACGCGCTGATGAGTCGTCCGTACTTTGCAAGGACTGTTGCACTGTCGCTCTCTCTTACAGTAGCTGAGGGAAGTGTGCCTGCCTGCGCAGTCGAGGTGTAGCTTGCCGAATCATCGAGCACACAGCCGAGATACTGACCGCTGTTGGAAATAGTCTTTGCGGCGCATACGGATGAGATAACAGTCTCGTCGAAGCCCTTTCTGATACATCTTGTTACGAATTCGGGGAAGAGCACCGCGCTCTCTGTTGAAGTGAAGAACTTCTCAACGCAGTCGCAGTCCTGACCGCTGACTCTGATGTTGAAGCGCTTGAGCTGTCTCTCGAATGCGTCGAGCTTCTCGAGAGGAGTGCCGCAGTAGGCTGATGAGGGGTCGAGCTCCTCAAGGGCGTTTGTGAATGACTTTCCGCTGAGATTGTAAAGTCCCTTTTCAAGTTTGATATCGTTATACATAATTTACCTCCAAAGAATTAGTTGTTGTTTTCAAGACGAAGCTCAATTTCACGAGCCTGTGCATTTTTGAGACGTGCGTCGGCAAGCGATTCCTCGTCCTGAAGATTGATGTTGTCCCATTCGACTGTACATGAAGCGTCCGAGCCGACCGAGCAGAGATATGCGTCGCCTATCTCGCGGATAACGGGTGTCAGCAGACGTCTGTAATATTCAAGCTCCGAGGTGAGAATGTCCGCCTGCTGAGATGACATCCTCTCCGTAGTCGTCCAGTTGAGACCGAGCAGAAACGGCGGTATAGAGAGCTTTGCAAGTATCTGCTCAAGCAGCTGGCGGACGGGCACATTGGTGTCAAAGAGCTGATTCTCGGCGCCTATCACCTTTATATCCACGTCGCCCACTGCAACAAAGTCCTTGACCTGTCCGTATTTTGCCGAGTTCATGCCGTCCGCCCACTCACGAGCGATCTGCTGTGCACGCTCCTTCGAGTAGATGAAGTCGTCCTTCGGCGGCTTGTAGGTCACGGCATAACGGACATTTCCTGCACGGTCGAAGTTCTGGCCGATACACTCAAATATCCTCAGCAGTATCGAGCTCAATGACGGAAGTCCGCGAAGCACAGAGTGTCCGCCGATAAGCGACGAATAGAGTATCCGCTCAGGGTGGCGGACACTTCTGAGAGTGCCGTCGTCCGAGCGTATCTTATAGCTCCTTGTGAACGGAGTTTCGCCCTCAGCTACCCTTATTGACGAAACATCGCCGCACCTGAGTCCTGCAATGCGGTTCTCGGCGGTGTCGAGCGCTATCTCCCCGACTGCACTGCCGTATGTGAGCAGACTGTCGAGGAAGCTGTCGGCAAAATATCCGACCGATCTTCCGCTGAGTCCGACGGGGACGTTTTCAAGGAAGCTGTCAAGCTCGTCCTGCATTTTCTCGTCGGAGCAGACCACATGAAAGCCGCCTGTGAGACGTATCACCTTCATGATTGCCGCGTCTATGACGGGGACTGCGAAGCGAAGCCTGTCGTAAAGCTCCTTTTCAAACGGCTCGACCGACTGCGGAAGCGTGAAGCCGCCGCTGTGCATTCTGTCCGCTGAGACTATCTCAGCCGTGACGGACGGAGCCTTTTTCTTTTTGAACAGTTTCATTTTTCCTCCTTTTTAAAGAGTATTGAACGGTGAACGCTCCGTGTCATCTTGCCACGGAGAATGCGAAGAAATCGTCCTCGTGA
Organism: uncultured Ruminococcus sp.; assembly: GCA_900319195.1. Taxonomy (GTDB): domain Bacteria; phylum Bacillota; class Clostridia; order Oscillospirales; family Ruminococcaceae; genus Ruminococcus. The sequence goes on from ONNL01000089.1 coordinate 6,268, forward strand.
CTGTCAAAGGTGTCTGCGACGAAATACCTCATGTCGTCCATTGCGTGATCATTCTCCTTAATGGGAGCGTCCGCGCCTGTTTTTTCGCTCCAGCGGTAGAGGTCGAATTCCCTGAGAATGTCCGTGCATGAATCACTGAACATCAGCCTGCCCTGTCTGAGTGCACTGCTCACCTGCCTTATTCCCTTAACAACGTCATTGTCAGCCTTTGCGACTCTGAATTTACCGTGCCTTTTTATGCACTCGATAAAGCTTGCTGCGGAGGGATCGACGATCACCTTTTCAATTTTTTTGCCCTCCGCCAGCTCCTCAAGAGCCGCATAGTGTTCCTCGTCTGTGCGCGGTACTCCCTCTCGTTTCGAGGAATAGTAGTATTCTCTCAGGCGATGCCATACGCCGCCGTGAAGTCCCCACAGACCGAATGAGGACGGGTTGACTGTGCCGTAATCGCAGGAAATGACAAATTTTTCGCACTCGACCGTGCCGCTGAAAACGTGCTTTTTGCGGTCGAACATCGGGTAGACCACTCCCTCCGAGGCTGTCCACTTGCCGAGGACGAACCTGTCATAGAATGCGCCCGAATAGAGCCGCTTGTAGCGCTCCTTGAGCTTCTCAGAGAGCGAGGGATTGTCGTCCATTGTGAAGTGGATACAGAGCGCGTTTTTCTCGCGGCTCTTTTTTATCCACTCATTATAGAACCAGTGCGACGGGTTATCGGGATTGCAGTTGAACCACATACGCGAGCCCTTGACGGAACAGCGTGCAAGTGCCTGCTCGACGAATGAACGCGGCATCAGAGCGACCTCATCGAAGAAAACTCCTGCGAGAGTCATGCCCTGTATGAGTGATGCCGACCCCTCGTCCTTACCGCCGAACAGGTAAAAGCGGTTCGTCCTTCCGAGGAAGGTCACGTCAAGATAGTTCCTGCTGACCTTTTCCTCGATGTGAAAGCCGTATGCCTTTATCATCGGTATCATGGGCGTTATGACATTGCGGCGCAGCGAGGTTATTGTCTTGCCGCAGAGCGCAAATGCCGAGTCGCTGAACGAAGCTGATGCCCATGTGATGAAACCGAGCGACATCGAAAGCGTCTTGCCGCTTCGTACAGCGCCGTCGCAGATTATCGCGTCATAGCCGCTGTATTCGGGAAGCGACCACCATTTCATCGTAAGCCGCTGCTTTTCCGAAAGCTCAGTTATCATCGCTGCCATTCACTTCACCTGCCGTAAGAGCACTTATGAGACCTGCTGCCTTGTCGGAATCGGAATACGTGTTTTCGAGCTCCGCAAGCTTTTCGAGCGCACGAAGCCTGTCAAACAGCTTCACCTCGACTCCGCCGCCCTTCACCCTTTTTATCTCCGAGACATTGTAGAGGTCAAGTCCTTCTATAACGTCCGAGGGCGGCAGCTCATCGGCAAACACGAGGTATACCGCGTCGGAGCAGCTCCCGAATGCGAGCCTTCTGAGTCCCGATATCACACCCTTTCTGTCCGTCAGCAGCTCGCGCAGTTTTTCTATCTCACGCCTGCACCGCGCCGACCTGAGACATTCGATACCGTCCGTGACCGCGGACTCCCTCGGGAAGCCTGCTCTCCGCGCTGCCTCTGCGACGCTCCCGAGCATTGCATAGAAACAGCAGAAAGCCTTCCGCTGTGACCCTGTGATGTTTTTCGTCATGCTTATTCCACCTTTCTGAGCGGTGTCACCGTTCATAAGCAGTCTGAAAACGCACTTTTTACAACGCAAAAACGTTGTGTAAGGAAAAATAATCCTTTTTCTTTGTAGGACTGTACAAAAGCAGGCAATCAAAAATGTGCACACAGTACAAAAACAGTCATATGAAAGCCTGTTCATATTTAGTTAAAACATGAAAATATATCTGATTTTTAAAATATCCCTTTTCAAATAAGAAAAAATATGATATAATGAAAACACATATGTGTGTATGTTTATTAGCAGTCCCTATAGATCGGGCTTTTTATTCGATAATTCGGGACAGCATTAATAATGGAGGTTTTAACATGACTGAAACTGAACTCTATAAACTTTGGTGCGATCGCGCTGTTGATGACCCCGATCTTCAGACAGAGCTCAAAAGCGTTAAAGGCGACAGCGAGGCTGTAAACGACAGATTCTACCGCGACCTTGAATTCGGTACCGGCGGTCTCCGCGGAGTTATCGGCGCAGGCACCAACAGAATGAACATCTATACCGTAAGACGTGCTACACAGGGATTTGCAAACTATCTCAATCAGGAGTTCAAGGCTCCCTCGGTAGCTATCTCCTACGACAGCAGGATCAAGTCTGACGTTTTCTCAAAGGCTGCTGCTGAGGTACTTGCTGCAAACGGTATCAAGGTACACATTTATAAAGAGCTCATGCCGACACCTATGCTCTCATTTGCTGTACGCCACCTGAAGTGTCAGGGCGGTATCATGGTAACTGCGAGCCACAACCCTGCAAAGTACAACGGCTACAAGGTCTACGGTGAGGACGGCTGCCAGATAACTCTCAAGGCTGCTGAAATTATAATCGGAAAGATAAATTCACTTGATATATTCAATGATGTAAAGACTTCATCATTCGATGAGGAGCTCGCAAAGGGCAACATCTCCTACATCGAGGACGAAACTATCGAGGCATTCTACCAGTGCGTGCTCAACGAGGGTATCAACACAAAGCTCTGCGCTGACAGCGGACTCAAGGTAGTCTACACTCCTCTCAATGGTACAGGAAACAAGCCTGTCCGCGAGATACTCAAGAGAATAGGCATCAGCGACGTTACTGTCGTTAAGGAACAGGAAAACCCCGACGGCAACTTTACTACCTGCCCGTATCCGAACCCCGAGATACGCGAGGCTCTTGAGCTCGGACTCAGGTACTGCAATGAGGTCAAGCCCGACCTTCTCCTTGCTACCGACCCCGACTGCGACCGTGTAGGTATCGCTGTCCCCGACGGTGACGACTACGCTCTGTTCACAGGCAACGAGGTGGGAGCACTCCTCCTTGAATACATCTGCGACCAGCGCACAAAGAACGGCACAATGCCCAAGGATCCTGTCGCTGTAAAGACTATTGTTACTACCGACATCGTTGACCACATCGCAAAGGAATACGGTGTTGAGCTCATAAACGTGCTCACAGGCTTCAAGTTCATCGGTGAGCAGATAGGATTCCTCGAGGCAAAGGGCGAAGAAAACAGATACATCTTCGGCTTCGAGGAGAGCTACGGCTACCTCTCGGGCGGCTATGTACGCGACAAGGACGCTGTTGACGCTTCAATGCTCATCTGCGAAATGGCTGCTTACTATCGCACAAAGGGTATCACTCTCCTTCAGGCTCGTGAGAATATGTACAAGAAGTACGGCGTATTCCTCCACACTCTCCACAGCTTCACATTCGAGGGCGAGAGCGGCATGAAGAAGATGTCCGAGATAATGACAAAGCTCCGCAGCGAGCACCCCACAGAGATCGGCGGACTCAAGGTCGTTCGCTTCGACGACTATCAGACAAGCATTTCCAAGGACCTCGCAACAGGCGCTCAGACCGAGATAACTCTCCCCAAGTCGAATGTTCTCGCATTCTTCCTTGAGGGCGGCGCAAAGGCAGTAGTTCGTCCCTCGGGTACAGAGCCCAAGATAAAGACCTATTTCACGGCAAAGGCTCCCACTCACGACGCGGCTCAGGCTATTGCTGACAATCTCTTTGAGGACTTCTCAAAGAATCTCAGTTAAATAAAAAAAATATATCACATCACGCTTGACAAGTTCGGCGTGATGTGATATAATAATTCTACTAATGTATAACAAGGTACTACTGTCTAAAGGAACTGATGGGCTACTGCGATACAAATAATACCGAAAGAGGTGACAATCATGAAAGAGGGAATCCATCCTAATTTTGTAAAGACGACCATTACTTGTCATTGCGGCAACGTTATGGAGACTATGTCCACAAAAGAGAACATAAAGGTTGAAATCTGCTCAAAGTGCCACCCGTTCTATACCGGTAAGCAGAAGCTTGTCGATACCGGCGGACGTGTTGACAGATTCAAAAGACGTTTCAATATGGACAAGTAAGTCATACAGCCGGTCTCTGACCGGCTTTTTGCGTATAACAAAAGGTATTTTATGGATTATTTAACAGTCTCGGAAACGGCAAAGGCTTCGTTTATCGAAAAGCGCTCGGAATTTATCGGGCATATCGCTCCCGTCAGAAATAATGACGAGGCGGTGGAGTTTGTGAACTCCATAAAGGCTCAGCACCGCAAGGCAAGACACAATGTCTATGCCTACATAGTCCGCGAGGACAATATTTCCCGATACTCCGACGACGGCGAGCCTCAGGGCACGGGCGGCGTACCTGTGCTCGATGTGCTGAAAAAGCGCGGTCTGACAGATGTGTGTATCGTCGTGACACGCTACTTCGGAGGGATACTCCTCGGGGGCGGCGGTCTCGTGAGGGCATACTCCCACGCGGCTTCGATAGCCTGCGACGCGGCTCACATCATGGATATGCGGCTCTGCCACAGACTGAAAATAACCACTGACTATAATATGTACGGGAAAATTTCATACATTCTTCCCGAATTTGAGGCGGTCACGACGGATTCCGACTTCGGAGCAGATGTCGTGCTCGAGGTCGCTGTGAAAAGCGGCGACGTCTCCGCATTTACCGATAAGCTCACCGAAACTACAAACGGCTCGGCTCGGGTCGAGGACTGCGGCGAGCTCTACTACGATTTTTCAAAGAGGTGACAGAGTTGACTGTACGCGAGCGGACTGAACAGAATGAAAAGCTGATACTGTGCGATGACGCTTGTCTCAGCACCGATGAGGCTATGACAAAGCGCCGCAAGGACGAGGAAAAATGTCCGTACAGGACGGATTTTCAGCGTGACCGCGACCGTATACTACACTGCAACTCCTTCAGGCGACTGAAGCGTAAAACGCAGGTCTTTCTGTCCCCTGTCGGCGACCATTACAGGACGCGACTGACGCATACCCTCGAGGTAGCACAGATCGCTCGCACAATGGCACGCGGAATGCGTCTCAATGAGGACCTCACGGAAGCTATCGCTCTCGGGCACGACCTCGGGCACTCCCCCTTCGGTCACTGCGGAGAGCGCGTGCTCGACGAGATCTGTCCCCACGGATTCAAGCATTACGTGCAGAGCGTGCGTGTTGCCGAGCGCATAGAAAAGGGCGGTCTGGGACTTAATCTCACCCACGCTGTACTCAACGGCATAATCTGCCACACCAATATGGAGGCTGCTACCAAAGAGGGCAATATAGTCCGACTCGCCGACACCATTGCCTACATAAATCACGACATCGAGGACTCTATCCGCGCGGGTATCCTTCACAACGAGGACTTACCCGAAGACTGTGTCAGAGTGCTCGGTGATACCAAAACCAAAAGGATAACTATGCTCATCGCTTCCGTCGTGGAGCACGGAACGCAGAATATAGACTTTTTTCCCGAGATAAGAAAGGCTCACGACGACCTCAGAAGCTTCATGTTCGAGAATGTTTACACCAATCCCGACGCGAAGCACGAGGAGGAAAAGGCGGAGCTGCTCGTCAAGAAGCTCTACGCATACTTCAAGGAGCACAGTGACAAGATGCCCGAGGAGTACCGCAATATAATGCAGGAATCCGACGCCGACCAAGCTGTCTGCGACTACATTTCGGGAATGAGCGACGGCTATGCCGTTGACCTCTACACCGAGCTTTTCGTCCCGAAATTCTGGAGGTAACTGGTCATGAAGGGAAATGACGAATTTATCGCACGTCTCCGCGCGGCAAATCCCATTCAGACCGTTGCCGCTTCCTACGTCCAGCTTATAAGGCGCGGACGCAACTATGTCTGCTCCTGTCCGTTTCACTCGGAGCGCTCGCCCTCGTGCACATTTTTCACCGACACCGACAACTTCTACTGCTTCGGCTGCGGTGCAGGCGGAGACGTTATCACCTTTATCATGAAGATAGAAAATCTCACCTTCATTGAGGCGGTAAGGCTCCTTGCACAGCGCTCGGGAATGGAAGTCCCCGAGTACAATTCCGGAGATAAAAAGCGCACTCAGCTCAAAACGCGAATTTACGAAATGAACCGTCTTGCCGCGAATTTTTTCTACACCAATCTCATCAAGGGACGCGATAAGTCGGGACTGGAGTACTTCGTCAGCCGTAAGCTCACTCCGCAGACCATTAAAAAATACGGTCTCGGCTATGCTTCCGACTCCTTCACCGAGCTCACAGGCTACCTCAAATCGAAGGGCTACTCGGACGACGAGATAAATGCCGCATGGCTCGGCGGTATTTCCAAGAAAACCGGACGCATCTATGACATTTTCAGACACCGCGTGATGTTTCCCATTGTGGATACGCGCGGAAATATACTCGGCTTCGGAGGACGTGTGCTTGACGATTCCAAGCCGAAATATCTGAACACGAGCGACACTCCCGTGTTCAACAAGGGCGAGAACCTCTTTTCGATGAACTTCGCAAAGAACTCCGACAGCAAGCGGTTGATCCTCTGCGAAGGCTACATGGACGTTATCGCCGTAAATCAGGCAGGCTTCGAGAATGTTGTCGCAACTCTCGGGACTGCTATCACGCCCGCGCAGGCAAGGCTCATCAGCCACTATGCCGAGGAGGTCGTAGTCTCCTACGACAGCGACAGTGCAGGGCAAAAGGCTACGCAGAAGGCTATAAATCACTTCTCAGACGTGGGACTCAAAACACGTATCCTTCACATGACCGGGGCAAAGGACCCCGATGAATATATAAAAAAATACGGCTCGGACCGCTTCCGTATGCTTATTGAAGGCTCCGACGACGCAGTGAATTTCATGCTCGACAGACGTGAGGAGGGACTTGACCTCAGCACTGAAAGTGACAGGGCGGAATTCCTTGACCGTGCAGCAAAGGTGCTCGCAGGGATAGAGAGTCCGCTGAAAAGAGAGGTATATATTTCCCGAACGTCGAAAAAGTGCGATATTCCCGTACAGGTGCTCAAAACCTATGTCGAGGAGCTTATCAAGAAGAACAGACGAACCGAAAACCGCCGCGAGTGGAAGAACACCATTGTCTCCGCCGCGTACAAGAGAGACGACATAAATCCCGAAGCCGCTGAACACCGCAGGGAATCACGCGCTGAGGAGGGCGTTATCCGCTATCTCCTTAAAAATCCCGAGAAGTGCAGCGAGATCGGTGAGCAGTGTCCGCCCGATGTTTTCGTGACATCGTTCAACAAACGGGTATATTCTGCACTGCTTGAAAAGCTCAGAGATGTCGATAATTTTTCGGTGTCTATGCTTGCGGACAGCTTTTCTGTTGACGAAATGGGCAGAATAAGCGGTATAGAGGCGAAAAACCGCGAGCTTGACATAAATTCGGGAGTTTTCGGGGACTGTGTAAAGGTACTGAAAACGTATCGACCGAAAAATGCTGACAATATGACGGACGACGATCTGAACGGTCTGTTCAGGTCCAAAAGGTAAATAATAGGAGGAAGCTTTATGGAAAACAAAAAGAACAGTCTTGACGCTCTCATTGAACGCGGCAAGACAACAGGAAGTCTCACAACCAAGGAAATTACCGACGCTCTCGAAGAAATGGATTTCGACGTTGAGCAGATAAACTCCTTCTATGATACCTGCGAAAATCTCAACATCGAGATAGTCGAGGACATGAACATGGATTCCGACCTCAAAATAGGCATGGACTCCAACATGACCGACGATCTTGAAATGGCGCTCTCGACCGAGGGTATCGCCATTGATGACCCTGTTAAAATTTACCTCAAGGAGATCGGACGTGTTCCGCTCCTTACTACCGAGGAGGAAATCGAGCTTGCACAGCGCATGGCTCAGGGCGACACCTACGCGAAAAAGCGTCTCTCGGAGGCTAACCTGCGACTTGTTGTCAGCATCGCAAAGAAGTACGTGGGACGCGGTATGCAGTTCCTCGATCTCATTCAGGAGGGCAACCTCGGACTTATCAAGGCTGTTGAAAAATTCGATTACACCAAGGGCTTCAAGTTCTCGACTTACGCTACATGGTGGATCCGTCAGGCTATAACGAGGGCTATTGCGGATCAGGCGAGAACTATCCGTATCCCCGTTCATATGGTCGAGACTATAACCAAGGTCAAGAAGGCTTCAAGCCAGCTTCTCCACGAAAACGGACGCGACCCGAGTGCTGAGGAGATCGCTGACAAGATAGGTATGCCTGTTGAAAAGGTGCGCGAGATAATGCGTGTCGCTCAGGACCCTGTTTCCCTTGAGACTCCTATCGGTGAGGAGGAGGACAGCCACCTCGGTGACTTCATCCCCGATGACGACGCTCCTGCACCTGCTGAGGCGGCTTCAAGGACGCTTCTCAAGGAACAGCTCAACGAGATACTCGCGACCCTTACCGACCGTGAGGCAAAGGTATTGAAGCTCCGCTTCGGTCTTGAGGACGGCAAGTCAAGAACGCTCGAGGAGGTCGGACAGAGATTCGATGTCACCCGTGAGCGTATCAGACAGATAGAGGCAAAGGCTCTCAGAAAGCTCCGCCACCCGAGCAGAAGTAAAAAGGTCAAGGACTTCCTCGATTAAGTCCGTACATATTATGGTATTTATGCGGGGAAAAACTTTGTTAAGCTTCCTCTATGACCCGATAGTTTTCTATCGGGTCATAGCTGCTTTAGCAGCGTAGAGGAGCTTATGAAACGTCAAGCGGCGTAGCCGATTGGAGCCTGCGTAGCAGGCGTTTCTCGAAGCATTATTTTTTAAAGCTTCGAGAAGCAGTATTA
>ONNL01000160.1 GCA_900319195.1 uncultured Ruminococcus sp.
CTTAATAGATGAATATCCGCCTTCTGCGATGAATATAATGTTGCAGGAGGCGATTTTTATGGACAAAAGCGAGCTTGAAAAGAGAGCTGAGCAATACCGTCAGGAAATGCTGAGAATGTACAGCAGTGGGAAAAGCATTCCCGAATCAAAGCCTGCTCCCGAGAGCAGTAATGACAGTGCTGAAAATGAAAAGACAAATGCAGAGATCGCAAATTCTCCCGATGATTCGGCATGGTCTGAGCATCAGGAGGAACACTATGACATAAATGAATACAACAACAAATATCCCGAGCCCGACCTTTCGGGACTTGATACGGATTTCGGGACTGAGAACATGATAGATTCAAAGGAGCCTGAGTATGCGTCCGAGGAAAGTCTCGGCAACTCGAAGGGCTTCATAATAGTTAACGTGAGGACAGGGGACGAATCCTCTGCCGTTTCGGGAGCAACAGTAATGGTGACTGCTTTGGTTGACGGAAAGCGAATGATAATCGCTTCGGGAGTTACAAATGCAAGTGGAACAACTCCAAAATTTGAAGTGCCTGTCCCGTCGTTAGAGCTTTCTCAAGCTCCTAATCAGAAGGTAAGACCCTATAATCTCTTTGATGTTTCAGTTTCGGCAGAGGGATTTTTCAACGCAAGAAGTGTGGATGTGCCTGTTTTTTCGGGGATAACCTCGGTACAGAATTTCAACATGATACCTGTTCCCACGTTGATGAGATCAAATGATGAGACTGTTACCTACTATAATCAGGAGCCAAGCTTTGATGATATTGACAGAACGGAGGGGATATAATGCTATCAGGTACACCTTTTATTCCCGAAACTATTACCGTACATCTCGGAACTCCTGATTCTAATGCCGCAAATGTGACTGTTAATTTTCCTGCATATATAAAAAATGTTGCTTCGAGCGAGATATTTCCGACATGGCCGGAGAACGCTCTCAGAGCAAATATCTATGCTATCACTTCATTTGCTCTGAACAGGATATACACAGAATGGTACCGATCGAGAGGATATGATTTTGATATAACTTCAACAACTCAGTTCGACCAGAAGTTCATCAACGGCAGGGAATACTTTGAAAACATAAGTCATCTTGTTGACGAGCTTTTCAATGACTATGTACAGCGGCAGGGGAGTGTTGAGCCCCTGTTTACAGCCTTCTGCAACGGTACTACCACGACCTGCAGCGGTCTTTCGCAGTGGGGGACTGTGACACTTGCAAATAACGGGTTTACTCCCTATGAGATACTGCAATACTACTATGGGGACAATATTAATATAGTAAAAAATGCGCCTGTAAAGACCTCAATGCCTTCATATCCGGGACGTGAGCTTGAGCTCGGTTCGTTTGGCAATGAGGTGAAAACAGCGCAGATATATCTCAACAGAATTTCGGGAAACTATCCCGCAATACCCAAAATTCCTTCAATAGACGGCATATTCGACGAAGCTACCTACGAAGCAGTCTTGAAATTTCAGGAGGTTTTCGGACTGGTCAAAACGGGAGTGATAGATCAGGCAACTTGGTATAGAATGACCTATATCTACACAAGCGTGAAGCGAATTGCCGAGCTTGATTCCGAGGGAGTAAGGCTTGAGGAGGTAATGGATAAATTTGCCGAGGACCTGCGCGTTGGTATGCAGAGTATAGAGGTGCAGATACTCCAGTATTATCTCGCTGTTATCGGAGCTTATTATGACGCGGTACAGCCGGTCTCCATGACAGGATATTTCGGTGAGCAGACCGAGCGTTCTGTGAAGTCCTTCCAGAGAGTATTCGGACTTGAACAGACGGGTATTGTTGACAGAGCGACAAGAAATGACCTCTTCCGTGCATATAACGGTATTGTGGAATCTGTTCCGCCGATATATACCGCTGTTGCTTTATATCCGGGGACTGTACTGAAAGAGGGCATGACAAGCGAAGCTGTAAAGACAATGCAGGAATACCTTACCTTTATAAGCAAGGTATACACAAACATTCCGCCTGTCAACAATACAGGCTATTTCGGACCTGTTACAAAGCGTTCGGTCTTAGCATTTCAGAAGGAATTCGGTATAGAGCAGAGCGGACTTATCGGAGCTGTTACATGGGACAAAATTGCCGAGATTTATTCCGACTTAAAATACGGCTTCGACAAGCGTCCCTATCAGAATCCCGGCTATATAATCAAATCACAAACGGAGGGTGAATAATGGCATATACAAACGCACAGATGAGACAGCATATATATGAATTGCAGACATATCTCTATGCTATATCCATGATAGATAAGAATATACCGCAGGTCATTCCGAGCGGAGTTTACGGACAGGATACAACAGCCGCAGTAAAAGCCTTTCAGCATGAATACGGGCTCAATGCTACGGGAAACACAGACCCTGCAACATGGAACAAGATAGTTCACGTATATAGAAATGAGGTTAACTCCGCACCTGTACCGTATAATGCCTTTCCGTCAGCGACTGCCGTGATACATAAGGGAGACAGCGGACAGATAGTGTATATATTGCAGGCAATGCTCGACAATATCGGCAGAAGCTTTGATAATTCCCCGAATGTTGAGGTGTGCGGCAAGTATAACAGTTCAACAGCAGACGCAATCAAGCTTTTCCAGAAACGTGTGGGACTTGCTCAAACGGGAGCTGTCAACAGTGCAACTTGGAATATGCTTGTGCACTGCTGTGAGCATATTAACAATTCACTTTAAAATGAAAAGGCGGCATTGATGAAGCTCAGTGCCGCCTTTAGTATTTGTTATATGTATTCGCAGAAGAAGTTAGTAAATTCAGCCGTATTATCGTGCTGAGCATAAAGCCCTATCATAACACCTGTAAATCCCGATGCTACCTCGGATGAGAGGTATCTTGTCTGTGCCGTGCCGAGAGGATAGATGTCCTCACCGTCGTTAACATCAAATGTGTACAAGAAATTTTCAAATTCAATGTGAAGTGTTGCTGTACTGTTTTTTAAGGGGACTATTTTCTGGTCATGCTTTATATCGCCGATATTCAGCTTTAAAACAGCTTCAAATCCGTCCCTTGACTTTCTGAGAGCAAGGTCATAGTGCTGCTGTTCGTCCATATATAGCGTGATACCTGCTTCGCCTTTGTCAATTGATACATTGCAGGTCACAGAACCGCTGAAGTCCTTCTGTCTGAGGGCGAGGAAGGTAGGGGAGTCAACAGAATCAAGCGTTTTATCAGTCCCCTTTAATATGAACTTTTCGCTGTTGAAGTGGTAGTTTTCAAGAACAGGATGTCTCAGAAAGCACCAGTCCACTCCAACACGGGTATTTGAGAATGTGTAAATTGGCAGAGGCTCCTGTTCAAAGTCGCCGTTTATATCAAATCCCTCGGATACAGTACCGTTGTTGCCTGCTGTAAACCAGCCGTTTTCATCAAAGTAAACGGGAGTAAGGAATGTTTCTCTGCCAAGATTGTGATACGGCATCCACTGGTCTATCTGTCTGAAGCCGAGGTGAACAATGTACCAGTTACCGTCAGTGTTTTGGATAAGGTCGCCGTGACCTACGCCTTGAATAATATATCCGCCAAGATTACGGTTGGTAAGAACGGGATTATGCTCATATCCCTGAAAATCGCCCCATACATTTTTGCTTCTGGCATATGTTATCATGTGTCCGTACTCTGTACCGCCCTCAGCCGCCATGAGATAGTATTCGTTATTTATTTTATACATATGAGGGGACTCAAGATAGCGTCCGCCCGAGCCATTCCAGATAGTCCTGCTTGACGACAATTTTTTGCCTGTTTTTATATCAATTTCGCACTGTGTAATACCGTTGTTGCCGAAATCATCAGAGCCGTTGCTTATAAAATAGACCTTTCCGTCATCGTCAAAGAATAATGAGGGATCAATTCCGTCCTGCTCGACAAAAATCGGCTCGGACCACTGTCCATGTATATCATTTGTGGTAATGTAAAAGTTCTTATTGACGGTTGTATTAGTCGTTACCATGTAAAATGTACCGTTGTTATAACGGATAGTAGGTGCAAAGATACCGCCTGAGCTTCGTGCGCCGTCGAGCTGTACCTGACTTTTTCTTGTGATACAGTGTCCGATTTGTTTCCAGTTTACAAGGTCGGAGCTTTCAAAAAGAGGGACTCCGGGAAAATACTGAAAAGAACTTGTTACAAGATAAAACTTACCATCTGCGTAACAGACACTCGGGTCGGGATAAAAACCTTTTATGACAGGATTTATATATATCATATGATCAACTCCATTTTATTATATACTACAATTATAATATAGCATCTGTTTTTAGTCAAGCATAATTTGACTTTAATGCTTGAAAATGGTATAATA
>ONNL01000188.1 GCA_900319195.1 uncultured Ruminococcus sp.
AGTGAAAGCGATACGCTCCGACAGCATAGGCGGCGGATACGGACTTATATTCAATACTGTTCCCTCACTCATGCTTGACGAGAGGGTTCTCTCGGAGCAGAGCCGCGATACGCTCATAATAGAACTTGCCTCAAAGCCGTTCGGTACTGATTTTGAAGCCGCGGAAAAGCTCGGCATTCGGGCAGTAAAGGCTTCGGGACTGCCTGCTGTGACAGTTCCCGTGTCGGCAGGTCGACTCATTGCTGATACGGTGCACGGCATACTTGAGGAAAGGGGTGAACGGAATGTCTGACATCATAAAGGGACTCCGCATAGGCTTTGTAATGACGGGCTCCTTCTGTACGTTTTCACGCGCCTTTGAACAGGCTGAGATACTGCGCGATATGGGCGCGGAGCTAATCCCCGTAATGTCCGAGAATGCGGCGGCGGTGAGCTCACGCTTCGGGTCAGCCGAGGAGAATACGGAAAGGCTGAGGAGCATCTGCGGCAGGGACATAATAACCTCGATCGCCGACGCAGAGCCGATAGGTCCGAAGGATATGACCGATATACTCCTCGTTGCACCCTGCACCTCAAATACAGCCGCAAAGCTTGCGTGCAGTATAACAGACGGAGCGGCAACAATGGCTGTGAAATCGCATCTGCGCAAGGGAAAGCCTGTCGTGCTGGCGATCGCGTCGAATGATTCACTGCTCGGCTCGGCAAAGAATATCGGGGAGCTTTTCAACCGCAAGAATTACTATTTTGTCCCCATGCTTCAGGACAGCGTCGAGAAAAAGCCTGCCTCGCTCGTTGCAGAGTTTTCAATGATACCGCAGGCGATAGAGGCGGCAATGAAAGGAATACAGCTCCGCCCGATAATCTACCACAGTACGTGACAAGTCACACAAAATGAAACTCCGCACAGCTTATGCCGTGCGGAGTTCGTTCATATTTAAGCGAGTTAGGAAAAAGCGTTGTTTATAGTTTACTTTATCTCAAGACGTCTTGCCGTCGGAGCTTCGGTTCTCTTCTTCGGCAGACCAATTTCGAGGATACCGTTTTTATACTCTGCGCTGATGTTATCGGTATCAACATCCGAAATGTCAAAGCTTCTCTTATATGAGCCGAATGTACGCTCTCTGCGTATATATTTTCCTTCGTCATCCTTTTCTTCCTTCGAGTCCTTGTGCTCTGCGGAGATAGTGAGATACGAACCGTTTATATCGAGCTTGATGTCCTCTTTTTCAAATCCCGGGAGCTCTGATTCCATAACATACTTGTCACCGACGTCCTTTATATCTGTGCGGCAGGAATTCATCGGCATTGAAGCTCCGAAGAAACCGTTATCGAAGTCATTGAAAATATTGAAGAGATTTGTTCTCTCAAAGGGTGTAAGTCCATACATAAATCATACCTCCATATCAGTGCCCTGTATATAGGGCAAAAATCTACATTTCAATTTTATGCACTTTCTCAATGATTATTCACGTTTTCCATCGGTATCATATCCTTTCGTTTCATTGTCTATATGATAACGCTGTAGTTTGAAAGGATCATTACAGGTTTGTGACAGAATGATAAAAATTAGCACTCTGGATTTGAGAGTGCTAAAGCATTTCAACATGGTATGATATTCGGAGCTGTCATTCGCCGCTTTCAAGTAAGATGTCCTCAAACTTGCCGCGGATAGCCTTTACGAGTTCGGCAGGTGAAAGGTGTATCTGTACGCCGATACGTCCGCCGCTGATGTAGAATTCGGGGAGGGACTCTGCGGAGCTGTGAACAACAGTCATGAACTGCTTCTTCATGCCTATGGGAGTACAGCCGCCGCGCACATAGCCTGTGACCTTGGTTATGTCCTTTACGTGCAGGAGCTCCACGGACTTTTCGCCCACGCTCCTTGCGGCTTTTTTGAGGTCGAGCTCCTCGGCGACGGGAAGCAGGAAGCAGAAATAGCTGCCCGATTTTCCGTGAGCTATAAGGGTCTTGAAGGTCTCACCGAGCGGCTGACCGAGCTTTTCGGCGGTGTGGATGCCGTCGATGAATTCATCACACTCATAGGTCTGCATGGTGTAGGGAATTTTGTTTTTTTCAAGGAAACGCATAGCGTTGGTTTTAAGTTCTTTTGCCATTGTCTGCTCCTTACAAAATATGGACATTAAAAATTATTATACCGAAAACTAACATTGGTGTGACGATGCGTAAGTACAGGTATGTGGTTTGGAAATACTGAGGGGACGCGATGTCACACGCGAGAATAAAGCTGACAAGGGAGAGGGAATGTCAGCTTTGAGGGCTTTGTATTTTCCTCTCCCTTTCTCTTCGGGAGGTATCTCCCTTTTACTTTATACTTATTATCATAAAAACAAAGATTTGCCAAACAACTGATTTATATCCTGTCAGACTTCTCCTTCTCACGCTCACGGGCAGCCTTACTATATATACACCCGCAGTAATCCTGTCTGTATAAATTATACTCGTGGGATAGCTCTATCGACCGCTTATAGCCGTCATGCTTCTTCAAATCCGAAAACAGATACGGCACTCCGACCTCCTCTGCGATCCTCGCTCCGCACTCATTGATAAACGCGCAGTCCTTATGCGGACTGATAGTCAGCGTGGTCGAAAAATAGTCCGCACCGAGCTCCCTTGCCTTTTCTCCAGCCTTTTGCAGACGGTAGCCGATACATCTCTGACACCGCAGGCTGCGCTCGGGGAGGTCTTCAAGTCCCTTTGCAAGCTCATAAAACGGAGTCGGGTCATACGGCTCTTCGACGATATTGACAGCAAGCCCCATTTCTTTGACGAGCCTTTTCAGCTCGCTGAATCGGTAATCAAATTCGCTCTCGGGAGCAATGTTCGGATTACAGAAATACAGCGTGATGTCGAACCTGCTGCTGAGGTATTCGAGCGTATAAGAGCTGCACGGCGCACAGCAGGCATGGAGCAGCAGCGACGGTCTGAGTCTCTGCCTTTCAAGCTCTCTGAGCTTTTCGTCGAGCAGCCTGCCGTAGTTGACCTTTTCCATTACTTTTCCTCTAACTCCCTGAGAGCCTTTGCTTCATCACGGTTTATCCTGATAGAGCCGTCCCTCAGAAGCTTTACCTCTGACCTGTCAAGTATAACAGGAACTTCCGATTTATCGGTCTTTACGCGGAGCTTTCCTGTGATGAGGTTAGCGTCCTCAACACGTCCCTTGTCGCCTTCGGGAGTTACAACGATAGCACCCACTTTGGGCGTTATCTTGAGCAGCTCCTCATACGCAGGCTGTTCATTTTTGAGACAGCACATGAGTCGTCCGCAGGTGCCCGAAATTTTTGTCGGGTTGAGCGAGAGACCCTGCTCCTTTGCCATTTTTATCGAAACGGGCTGGAAATCGCCCATGAATCCCTTACAGCAGAATTCGCGTCCGCAGATACCGAGTCCGCCGAGAATTTTCGCCTCGTCACGCACACCTATCTGTCTGAGCTCGATACGTGTCCTGAAAACAGCCGCAAGGTCCTTTACGAGCTCGCGGAAGTCAACACGGTTCTCCGCCGTGAAATAGAACAGCATTTTGTTGTTATCGAAGGTGCACTCAACGTCAACAAGGCTCATTTTCAGCTTGCGGAAGGCTATCTTCTGCTCACATATCTTGAAAGCCTCCTTCTCCTTCTGCCTGTTCTTTTCAAGCACCTTCCTGTCCGCGTCGGTAGCGACACGAATTATCGGCTTTATCGGTGATGTGAACTTGCTGTCGTCTATCATCTTGTTTGCGATGGCGACCTTTCCGCACTCTACTCCGCGCACTGTCTCAACGATAACGTCGTCATCCACATTCACTTTAAGCTCGCCGGGAGCAAAATAATATATCTTACCTACGCTCTTGAAGCGTACTCCTACAATTTCCTTCATGGTAACTCCTATCTGTTGACTGTTTCGGTTATCTCCGCGCACATTGCCGTGAGGACGAGTGCCGCTCCGACATTCGCCTCAATTGCCGACCATGCCTTTCCGATGATACCGTGTATCTTAACCGCCTGATACGGTGTTATGACCTCTGCAAGCCTTGCCGCGTCCCTCTGTGAGCAGCCTATCAGCCTTGCTTCTCCGCTCTCCGAGCAGACCGCCGCGTCTCTGACGACATCATCGAGCATTCTCAGCACGGTCTTTATGTCGTCGCGTTCCTTGCCGACGTTGAACATCTCGCGGTTTAGTGCGTATTCGTCCCTGTCAGCGATACTGCCCGTCAGCCTCTTTACGAGAGCTGTCCGTCCGCGAAGCTCCGCGTCGTTCATATACTGAATGCACATACCGATATTCCCGTGGAAGCAAGCCACAGCCTCGTCGGTATCCCTGCCGCTGAAGCCGTTTTCCGCAAGAGCCGCTCTTGTATCGTCCTCGCTGCACGGTGAGAGTGCAAAGCATACGCTTCGTGAGATTATCGTTGAGAGGAAGTCCTCTTTGCTCTCCGAGGTGAATATGAAGTACGTGAAATCGGGCGGCTCCTCTACTATCTTCAGCAGTGTATTCTGGGTGCGGACATCCATTTTATGACAATCCCTGAAAATATATACCTTCCGTCCGCTGCGGTTATTTGGTCTTACGAATGCGTCAAGGCATATCGACTTCGCTGTCTCGACGGAATATCCGCCGAGCTTGCCGCTTGTCTCCGCGTAGATTATATCCGGGTGAGTGTGCTTGAAGGCATTCCTGCACTCGACGCACTCTCCGCACGGTCTGCCGTCACGCAGGTCGGTGCAGACAAGTGAAGCCGCATAATAGTCGGCAAGAGTCTTGCGTCCGCTGCCCTTTTCGCCGTAGAATATGACGGTGTGAGCAGCCCTGTCATTTTTCATCATGCTCCCGACAGCCGAGAGCAGATATTCATTTCCGTATATCTTTTTCATGAGCTTATCCCTCAGCCTGCCAAAAAGGCTGCCGTGATCCACGGCAGCCCGTATTTCTCACTTCTTTACGTTACCGTAGGGTGACGCTGTTGTCTGCGAAGCACCTGTGAGCTGTGCAGGAGAAACGCCTGTTATCTTAGCCTTTACAGCCTTTATGCTCTGGAGATTTCTCGCATAGTAATTCTCTGTGTCAGCAAGCATCTTAGCTACGGATACAGCAGCATTCTGCTGGAGATTCTTTGCCGCAGACTGTGCCTTTGTTATCATGTCAACAGCCTTTCTCTTAGCCTCTGCAACGATAGCCTCCTGTGAAACTATCTGTGCGGCTCTCTCCTCAGCCTTGCGGATTATCGACTCCGCATTTATCTTAGCCTCATTGAGAATGCGCTGGCAGTCAAATTCTATCTTCTTAGCCTCCTTGAGCTCGTGAGGCATATTGAGGCGCACGTCGTTGATAAGCTCTCTCAGACGCTCACCGTCGATGACCTTCTTATGCGATACAAAGGGGACAGAGGACGACTTGTCAAGAAGCTCGTCCATTTCATCAAGGATCTCATCAATACTCATTTTATTTTACCTCTCTTTTATAAGTCTTTGGGTTATATCATCATGAATAGCGGAAGGAACAAAATGGCTTATATCTCCGCCGAAATATGCTATCTGCTTTACAACGCTCGAGCTGAGGTACATATTCTCCGCAGTAGTCGTGAGGAAGACCGTTTCAGCGTCGGCATAGAGCTTCTTATTTGCAAGTGCCATCTGGAATTCGTATTCAAAGTCGCTGACAGCGCGCAGACCCTTTACGATAGCGATAGCGCCGACAGTTCTGACATAGTCTGCAAGCAGACCGTCGAGAATATCTATCACCACGTTGTCGAGGTCAGCAGTCACCGCCTGTATCATCAGCATACGCTCCGTTGCGGTAAAGCTCGGAGTCGCCTTGCCTGCATTTCGTGAAACGAGCACGATGACCTTATCAAAGAGCTTAGAGGCTCGCGTGATTATGTCAAGATGTCCAAGAGTAGGCGGGTCAAAGCTTCCTGGACAAACAGCGATCCTTCTCATTATTCAGCCTCCTCCGCAGCCGCCTTCACAAAGACAGCGGCACTGATCTTTCCGTATTTATAAGTCTTTCTCAGCGTCATTCCCTCGGGAGCCGCAGGTGCATCTGCCTCAGCCTCATACTCACAGATGATAAGTCCGCCCTCGTTGAGCTTCTTTGCCGCAAACGGCAGTACGTTGTCAACGTGGCTGTGGCGGTAAGGCGGGTCGAGGATAATTATGTCGAAGGTCTTTGAGGTGAGCTTGATGAAGTCATAGCTGTCGCGGCTTATCACCTCTGCCTGTCTTTCAAGACCTGTTGTGCGGAGATTTTCCCTCACACAGCTTATCGCCCTCTGTGAGCTGTCGATAAAAACGGCGTGCTTTGCGCCGCGGCTGAGAGCCTCGATACCGAGCTGACCGCTTCCTGCAAAGAGGTCGAGCACCTCTGCGCCGTCGAGCTCGAACTGTACAGCCGAGAAAATGCCCTCCTTGACCTTATCCGTTGTAGGTCTTACGTCAAGACCCTCGGGAGCGACAAGTCTCCTGCCTCTTGCGATACCTGTAATAACTCTCATAAAAGACTGCTCCTCCGAAAATCTGCCGTAACAGTCCTCGGGGGACTGTCTGCTGAAGTATACACACATTATATTATATCTTATCTGCGCGGATTTGTCTATATTTTTTGAAAAGATAAGTCATTCTGCACAAGCCGCTGAGCTTTTTCAGCGTGATATTTGCCGTTATTGTAAATGGAGCGCGTTATTACATATTCTGAATGACCTCGAAAAGCTCCTGTGCGACGGTGAGATTCACGCCTGCGGTCTGAGCAAGCTCCTCCGCGGACGCTTTTTTGAGATTCCCGATGGTCTTATATCTTGTGAACAGCTTTGCAGCCTTTTTCTCGCCTATGCCCTTCACGGTCAGCAGCTCCGAGCTGTATGTCTTTTTCTTGTGGCGCGAGTGCATGAAGCTCACCGAGTATCTGTGCACCTCGTCCTGTATCCTTGTGACGAGCGCAAAGGCTGCCTGAAGGTTGTTTATCTGTATCTCACTGCCGCCCGTGGCAATGGCACGGGTGCGGTGCTTACTGTCCTTGACCATGCCGAAAAGGGCAATGTCAAGTCCGAGCTCGCGGAGTATCGGAGCAACTGCATTTACGTGTCCCTTGCCGCCGTCGAGGAGAATGAGGTCGGGCTTGCGAGTGAAATACTCGTCGCCCTCCTGTGTGATTATATGCATGAGTCGGCGGCGCAGCACCTCCTGCATACTGCCGTAGTCATTCTGGAGCTCCTGTTCCTTTATCGTGAAGCGCTTGTACGCCTTTTTGAGCGGTCGCCCGTCCTCGAATACGACCATTCCCGCGACCATTGACTCCGAGGAGAGATTCGATATATCGTAAGCCTCGATGTATTTCGGCGGCTTGTCCAGTCCGAGCGACCTCCCGAGCTGTTCAAGAGCAATGACCTCTTTTGCTGTGCGGCTGTTCTTTATCGCGGCATACTCAGCGCTGTTATTCTTTGCGAGCACGAGAAGCTCGTGGCGCAGGCTTTTCTGCGGCACAAACAGCTCCACCTTGTGACCTGCCTGAGCCTCGAGCATTTCCGTTATGAGCTCGGAGTCCTCGGGCAGATGGTCTGTAATTATCATCTTTGGTATGTCCTGCCGCCCGTGATAGAACTGCTGCATGAATTCACCGAGTATGTCCCCGTCGGACTTGTCGAGCTCGAATACCGCCTTATCGAACAGCCTGTGCTCGCGGTACATGAGCACGGAGATGTAGAGACCGTCGATAGCCTCTGCGATACCGATAACGTCTGCCGCTCTGACACTGCTGTTGATTATCTTCTGCTTCTCGGATGCTTTCTTCACGGCATTTATGCGGTCGCGGAGCAGAGCAGCCTTTTCAAATTCAAGCCTTTCCGCAGCCTCATTCATTTCCCTTTCCATTCGCTCCACGGACTCGGCACTGCCGTTTTTGATGAACTCTATCGCCTGTTCTATCGTGCGCCTGTAATCGGTCTGACTTACCCTGCCGCGGCAGACTCCCATGCAGAGCTTGATGTGATAGTTCAGGCAGGGGCGACCCTTGCCGAAATCCTGCGGAAATTTCTTGTGGCAGGTCGGGAGCATGAAAACACGGTTTGCCTCGCTGACGGCTTCCTTTGTGATGAATCCGCTCATGTACGGTCCGAGGCAGCGTCCCGCCTTGAGAGTATTTTTCTCGGCGGTGATGCGCGGATAGGCTTCGTCTGAGATGCGGATATAGTGGTAGCCCTTGTCGTCCTTGAGGAGGATATTGTATTTCGGCTTGTGCTGCTTGATGAGGGAGCATTCGAGCAGGAGAGCCTCATATTCGCTGTCCGTCACGATGAAGTCGTAGTCGTAGACGTTTGAGACCATTGCCGCAACCTTCGGGGTATGGTCGGGATTCTCACGGAAATAGCTCGACACGCGGTTGCGGAGATTTTTTGCCTTGCCGATGTAGATGATGTGCCTGTCCTTGTTTTTCATGAGGTAGACACCCGGCGAGGTCGTGAGCTTATAGGTCTTTTCGCGGAGGTAGGGCAGTCTTGGGTTCATGGTTTTCTCCTTTTATGCAAATGGCTTGTGGCGTGTCATGGCTTGCGGCATTACTGCCTGTCGTAGTATGCCTTCTTGCCGCTCGGCTTGAAATATGTCCGTATATAGCCGTCGGTCGAGAGTACGACGAACTCGTTTGTCGCTTCGATGTAGTATACAAAGTCGCCGTCCTCAGCCTCGGTCTTGTGCAGAGCCTCGTCGGAGTTGATGACATCGCTTGCGCCGCGCTCGTATTCCTCGGCGGTAGCGTAGTCGAAGTCCGCGCCGTGCTTCTCGAAGTGCTGTTGGAGGAGTTTGTCATTGCGGAATGTGTACACGACGTAGTCATTATCATCGGGAGCGTCGGTCGGTGCTTCTGTCGGCTTCTCCGTCACGAGAGCGCCTGTGGTTCTCTCAGTCTTTTTCGCGCTCTTTGTTACAGGTGCGGCTGTGACTGCCGTGACCGGAGCTTCGGTCTCGGCTTCTGTGACGTATTCGGTAACAACAGCAGTTTTCTGCGGCTCGTTATCGCTGTTTTTTACGACCTGTGAGCCGACTCCGCCGCCTATCGCGCCGAGGACTGCAACGACGATACCTGTGATTATCTTTTTAGCTTTCGCGTTCATAATGTACTCCTTATAATAGCTTTACCCATATTATACACCATTGCGGAGAATTTCGCAAGAAAAAAGGTCAAATAACTTCTTGGGAGGTCGTCAGGGGCTGACGTTTGCGTATTTACCCACCCTCACAAACACGCAAGTCTGTCAGGACCGCAGTCTCTGACTGCGCTTGTTATAGTCTTGACAGACTAAGGGCTTGTGGCATCATTGGCAAATGCGAACGCCGCACTGTATAAATTCGCCTGAAATCCTTAATGGGTACCTCTAAAAACCTGTTTGGTTAAGGAAAAATCAGATAGGTGCTGTAGATGTTAGGAAAACTGTCGCAGGCGGGCTTTCG
>ONNL01000082.1 GCA_900319195.1 uncultured Ruminococcus sp.
TAATACTGCTTCTCGAAGCTTTAAAAAATAATGCTTCGAGAAACGCCTGCTACGCAGGCTCCAATCGGCTGCGCCGCTTGACGTTTCAAAAGCTCCTCTATGCTGCTAAAGCAGCTATGACCCGATAGAAAACTATCGGGTCATAGAGGAAGCTTAACAAAGTTTTCCCACGAGAAAATTTCCATTCAAATCACTGTACAGCTTTCTGTTTAACGCTATTTTCCTTGATATAGGCAGCTGCCGCGATGACTGCGAGCAATGCTCCCACGATGAAATACACCTTGAGGAACTTATTCTCCGTGCCATATATCTCCACTACACCTGCCGCAGCGCAGCCGACCGCAAATGTCGCAGATGCCGAATTGATGAGGTTGAGCGAAAGTCTGCGCGGAGGGCGGTTCGTCATACCGAGTATCAGCAGAAGAAGTCCCGTTATGAGAGGTGCGGCAAAGGCATACAGCATGAAGTATGAGTACACACCGAAGCTGAAATGCTCATAAACTGCTCCGAAGAATGCCGCAGCCAAAGCTCCGCAGAGGTTGCCGACAGCGCTCCTGAGCGCCGCTTTGTTTCTGCTGTCAATAGCCGATGTACACAATGTCGCTCACACTCCTCTCCTTTATGCTCTTGCCGCTTGTGGTAGGATTGTTGATGACCTCGCCGTTGAAGTACATGGTCGAGGAGCCGCCGCCGTCGAGGTTATATGCCGTTTGCACGCCAAGCTTCTGCATAAACTCCGCAAGCTGACTGAGGGACAGTCCCTCGCTCGCGTTTGTTCTGCCGTCAGAAACTACGAATACATAGTGCAGGTCGTCGATGATCCCGATAGCCGTGCGGGGATTGCTCGCCATCGCCTTGCCGACCTCTTCGCCCTCAGAGACCGATATTTCGCCGTTTTCAATGAGTGCAGGTCCGAACGAGAATGCCTGCCATACGCCCTCGTCGATAAGCTCCTGAGCAGACTTCTCGGAGCTGTTCGTTATCTCGAAATGACCGTCCGCGTAAATGCACAGAACATCGGTGTCGTCACTGCCTGTCCCGCGGTAGAGAATACCGTTGCGGATAACGTATCCGCTCTCCTTTGCGCCGTAGTAATCGCCGTTTATAGCCAGTACAGCGTTCTTGCTTTCAGCTGTCTCAGATGTTTTTGCCGTTACGTTCTTGCCGTAGGTATCGCTTGCAAATGCTGTTTTGAGGTACTCCGCCGAGCTGAGCTGAATGTCTGCCACGTAGATAGTTGTGTTGTTTTCATAGTATTCTGTAAGCTCTATCGTGATATTTTCATCGCTGTACGAGCTCCCCGAGCTTACCGCCTCTGCCGCCGCCGCAGTGGCAGTCTCCACGCTTTCGGTCTCTGCGGTATCGCTCCTGCCATGCGACTTCTTGTGGGATTTTTCGGTCGCGGTCTCCGTCGCCGCCTCTGTCTCGGTCTCCTCAGCCGCCTTGACATCATCAAAGAGCGAGAGGTTCATCTCGGTAGCGTCAGTATCATACGCCTTGGGGAGCGTGAATGTATCAAGCAGTACAAATGCCGTAAATCCACAGAGTACAGTACCATAAGCTATTGCCCACGCAAATTTGCCTTTTTTCATGATATTCCTCCTGCCATAATTTCAGTGACCTCATATCACCTTGGAGCCTTCTGCCGCCTTTGTCTTGAATATCATTGTTTTCTGCACTGCCCAGCTGAATACGAACATCACGCATTCTGTGATCATCTTCGCCACATACCTGTTTATCGGGGTAAGTCCGACAATAAGCGTCAGGAGCGCTGTATTGCAGAGAAGCACCAATGCCGCAAGTGCAAAATACTGCGTCATGCTCTTCTTCACGGGAGCACAGCTTCCAAAGACGAAGCGTCGGTTCATAGCGTAGTTTGCGGTCGAGCTGAATATTCTTGCGGTTATATTCGCAACTGAGAGGATACCGAATACTCCAGAGAACATACAGAACAGTGCATAGTCAATACAGAAGCTTATGAGCGAGGACGCGGAAAATCTGATTATCTCCCTGTATATCCTTGCGGAATCCCTTACTGTATCGAAATGAGAGGACGCATTGTTGTTGAGGTAGATAGTACGGATAGGCACCTCAATGATGTTCTTTGCGCCGCGGGCATAGTCCATGAGCACGTTCATCTCATACTCATAGCGGTCGCCCTCTATCGAGAGCATACGCTCTACAGCGCGGTTTGAAAATGCACGGAGACCTGTCTGTGTGTCACGCACGAATTTTCCCGACGAAATGAGGAATACAAGGCTTGTGATACGGTTTCCGAGGCGGCTCCTGAGAGGGACTTTGGCTCCGCCCTTGAATCCGCGGCTCCCGAGGATAAGGCTGTCAGGGCTTTCTGCTGCCGCTTCACTTACTCTTATTGTGTCCTCAACGCTGTGCTGTCCGTCCGCATCAACTGTTACGACCGTGTACGGCGGAACAAAAAACTTCTTGATATACTCAAGACCTGTTTTCAGTGCGGCACCCTTTCCCCTGTTTCTGAGGTGGATAAGGACCTCTGCATATTTCTCGGTGTTTCTGAAAATCTCGGCATATTTGCATCCGCTTCCGTCATTGACAACGATAACGGAAAATCCGTTTTTGGTAAGGTCTCTTGAAAGGTCTGCAAGCTTTGAATCGGGCTTGTATGCAGGGATAAGCGCTATTTTCTGTGTATTTGTTTTCATACGTGTCAGCTCCTTTCGGAAGATGGCTTTCTTCATTCATTGACTATATTCTAAAGCACGATTCTTAAAATAATCTTATATTTCACGTATAAAAACATCTTTCACAGAACTTTCACATTTGAATAATTGTTATAAGGGCGTCTCTAAAAACCTTGTATGCTGTATTGTGAGAGAGCCTTTTGAGGAGTGTTTCCCTATATTCTCTTCTGAGCGTCAGCTTAAATTTTATCCCCATATAGCACCCGTAAAGACCTGCGGTCTTTCATAACTAAGAGAAGTGCTATATGGGGATAAAATTTCAAACTAAAGTCTTTAAAAGGTGGTACGGGGTGACTCCCTGCAGTGCAGGGTGCGGGTGTCCGGTGGACGCCCAACGGAAGTGCCCTTGGGGTACACCTCTGCGAAGCA
>ONNL01000044.1 GCA_900319195.1 uncultured Ruminococcus sp.
GTCTCAAATACTGCTTCTCGAAGCCTTAAAAGCTAAAAGCTTCGAGAAACGCCTGCTACGCAGGCTCCAATCGGCTACGCCGCTTGACGTCTTATAAGCTCCTCTACGCTGCTAAAGCAGCTATGACCTGATAAAATATATCGGGTCATAGAGGAAGCTTAAAAAGGGTTTCCCTCAATAAATGTACATTCAGTTTATATATAGCATTACTTCTTGAGCTTTACAGCTTCCTTTACTGTCTTTGCGATGTTCTCTGCCGAGAGACCGAACTCCTTGAGCAAGTCAACAGCAGATCCCGAGTGACCGAATTCGTCGTTCACGCCGACCTTTACAACAGGCACGGGACAGGTCTCCGTCACTGTCTCTGCAACTGCCGAGCCGAGTCCGCCGATAATGCTGTGCTCCTCGGCTGTAACGATAACTCCGGTCTCCTGAGCGCACTTCGCAATGAGCTCCTTATCGAGAGGCTTTATCGTGTGGATATTTACTACTCTTGCCGATATACCGTCGTTTTCAAGAGTCCTTGCAGCCTCGAGTGCCTCATTTACCATAAGTCCCGTAGCCACGATAGTAACGTCCTTGCCGTCCTTCATGACAACGCCCTTGCCGAGCTCGAATTTGTATGTCGCCGCGTCGTTGACAACGGGCACTGCAAGTCGTCCGAAGCGCATATAAACGGGGCCGTTGAAGTCGAGCGCAGCCTTTACAGCAGCCTTTGCCTCGACATCATCGCAGGGGTTGATGATAGTCATCCCGGGGATAGTCCTCATGAGAGCGATATCCTCGTTGCACTGATGTGTAGCGCCGTCCTCACCGACGGAGATTCCTGCGTGAGTTGCACCTATCTTGACATTGAGGTGGGGATAGCCGATAGAATTGCGGACTATCTCATAAGCTCTGCCTGCCGCGAACATTGCAAATGTCGAAGCAAAGGGGATCTTGCCGCAAGCTGCAAGTCCCGCAGCAACACCCATCATATTTGCTTCCGCGATACCGCAGTCAAAGAAGCGGTCGGGATAAGCCTTCTTGAAAATTCCTGTCTTTGTTGCTGCCGCAAGGTCAGCGTCGAGGACAACAAGATCCTTGTATTCTTCCGCAAGGTCTCTCAGCGCCTCGCCGTAGCTCTCTCTGGTAGCCTTTTTGATAACATCTGCCATTTCTTAGTCCTCCAGTTCCTTGAGCTGAGCGCCAAGCTCTGCCATTGCAGTATCGTATTCTTCCTCATTCGGAGCCTTGCCGTGCCAGCCGACCTGACCCTCCATGAACGAAACTCCCTTGCCCTTGACGCTCTTCTGAACGATAGCAACAGGCTGTCCCTTGACTGTCTCAGCCTCGGTGAATGCCTTGTCTATCTCGTCGAAGTCATGACCGTTTATCTCGATGACGTGCCAGCCGAATGCTGCAAACTTCTCGGGGATATTGTCAAGTCCCGCAACATCGGCAACTGTGCCGTCTATCTGGAGTCCGTTGTTATCTATTATCGCAACGAGGTTGTCAAGCTTGTAGTGAGAAGCGAACATTGCAGCCTCCCAGACCTGTCCCTCCTCTATCTCACCGTCTCCGAGGGCGGTGTACACTCTGTATGCCTTATTATCGAGCTTTCCTGCAAGAGCCATTCCGCAGGCAGCAGATATTCCCTGTCCAAGCGAGCCGCTCGACATATCGACACCGGGGATAGAGATGCAGGGGTGTCCCTGAAGCATTGCACCGATGTGACGGAGCGATTTCAGCTCATCCTTAGCGAAAAAGCCTTTCTCAGCAAGCACCGAATACAGCGCAGGAGCAGTGTGTCCCTTTGAGAGCACGAAGCGGTCTCTGTCGGGAGCGTCGGGATTTTTGGGTTCAACATTCATCTTGTCGAAATACAGATATGTCAGCGTATCGGCAATTGAAAGCGAGCCGCCGGGATGACCGGACTTTGCATTGAATGTGCCTTCAATGATGCCCATTCTCACCTTACAGGCAGTCGCCTGCAATTTCTTCTTTGTTTCCTCGTTCATTATTTACCTCCATAGTCTGACCACCGCGGACGGCTCGGAAGGCTGTGTCATAGCACAGGAGCTGTGCCGCCTTTTGCCGTCGCTTCGGTCATTTTATCAGAAATCGTAATCTTCAAAATCTTCATCGTCAAATGATGAATACTTGCTTGACGATGCTGCGGACATATCCCTCGACTTCTTCACATATCCCATCATTGACGGTACGAGAATAGCCATAAGTATGCCGATTATTGCGATTTTCTTTAACATGATGAATCCCCCTTTCAATCCTTGTTTTTTTCGATGATACGCCCGATAAGCTCCTCTATCGCTCCCGTATCATTTGAGTTATCGAGAACAAGGTCAGCCTTCGATTTTACGCTGTCCTCCGCATTCGAGGGACACGCTCCGAGGTCTGCCTCAGTAAGCATTTCAATGTCATTGTCAAAATCACCGACGGCAACGAAGGTGCAGTCCTCCATGCCCTCAAGTTCCCTGTATTTTGCGAGTGCGGCGCCCTTGCTGACGCCCTCGGGCAGCATCTCATAGAGAATGTCCGCCGTCCTGACGAAGCCGACTCCGCTGTAATGCTTATTCCTCGCAAGCATTTCAAGATACGGCACGTCCTCGGGTGCCATTGCAAACAGCACCTTCAGCCAGTCCCCGTCGGGTATCTCCGAGAGCTCGCAGTAATTTGGCACTATATTGCACAGCTTTACGTGTAGCTTCTGGTAGTCCGTATTCCTGAATACGTATGTACCGTCCGTCCTCAGAACCTCTCCGCCGAGTCCCTCCATAGAGCCGAGAACGTCCTCGGCATAGGACTTTGCTTCGTTCGGAAGCGGACGAGTGTACATGAATCTTTTCTTTTCGTAGTCGTATATCCCTGCACCGTTATACATGATAACAGGCATATTTATGTCAAGCATAGCTCGATATTGCTCAAAGGTCTGTACTGTGCGTCCCGTCGCAACGGTGAACCGTCCGCCAAGATCTCTGAACCTGCGAATCGCCTGAAAATCAGCTTCGGTGATCTTCTTTTCAGAGGTCAGCAGAGTGCCGTCGAGGTCGGTAACGAGCACAACCTTAGTAATATCTTCAAACATCGCGTCCGTTACATCCTTTCAAGCTTGTTGAGCATGGCTCTGAAATAGTCGGGGAGCTCGCTCGTGAACTCCATGTACTCATTGGTGGTGGGGTGGATAAAGCCGATTTTTCGGGCATGAAGGCATTGTCCCTCCAGTCCCTTGTACGCTTTCCCGTAGACATCGTCCCCGAGGATCGCATGACCGATATACGCCATGTGCACACGTATCTGGTGAGTGCGCCCCGTTTCAAGCCTCAGCCGTATGTAAGCATAGCCGCCGTACTGTTTCAGCACCTCGTAGTGAGTAACAGCATTCCGCGAATTTTCGGCAGTCACGCACATTTTCTTCCTGTCGTGCTTATCGCGTCCTATCGGAGCGTCAACAGTCCCCGCGCTGTCCTTGAAATAGCCCGCAGCTATCGCCTCGTACTCGCGCGTAAAGCTGTGAGCCTTTATCTGCTCGGCAAGCTTTATGTGTGAGCGGTCATTTTTGGCTACGATAAGCAGTCCGCTCGTGTTTTTGTCGATACGGTGGACGATACCGGGGCGGATAACTCCGTTTATCCCCGAAAGGCTGTCGCCGCAGTGCCAGAGCAGAGCGTTGACCAGAGTCCCCGAATAATTGCCGTGCGCCTGATGAACGACCATTCCCTTCGGCTTGTTGACGACAAGCAGGTCGTCGTCCTCGTAGACGATGTCAAGCGGAATGTCTTCCGCCACTGTCTCCATTGGCTCAGGGTCGGGCACTGTCACTGACACCTCGTCGCCGCTTTTGACCTTGCAGCTTTTGCTGACCGTCCTGCCGTTCAGTGTGACCATTCCCTTTTCGAGAAGTCCCTGCACGGAGGAGCGCGTGAGCTCCGCAATATTGTCCGAAATAAATTTGTCTATCCTGACTCCTGCGTCCTCACCGACTACCAGTCCGACCGTCTCACTCATCGCTGACCGCCTTTTCAGCACCGTCAGCTTTGCCGCTCTTATCGAGGAAAATCGCGTATACCATCAGCATAACGAAGGCACACGTCACATAGATGTCCGCCACGTTGAAAATTGCAAACCTGAACAGCTTCACATCGAACATATCCACGACAAATCCCTGTCTTGCGCGGTCTATGAGATTTCCAATGCCGCCTGCGATAAACAGTGCAAGTGTAAAATCAAGGAACTTGGACTTGCGCTTGTTTGCAAAGAGATAGACGATACCGAGTATTATGACGAGAGCCGTGAAGCCGATGAGAAACCAGCGTTTTCCCGACATAGAGCCGAATATCGCACCGTCATTTTCAAGATACGTAAGGTCAAGGACTTTAAAATCACCGAAATGTATGAATTTCATCGTCCCGACAGGCTCAAGTGAGTGCACCGCCCAGTATTTCACGAGCTGGTCAGCACCGACGAGCACAAGGATAAAAATAACAAGCAGTGCAGTCAAAAGTATATCCCTTTCTGATAAATACTGCCTGCCGCATATTCTTTGGCAGGCAATATAGTTCTAATTTCAGACTCTTATAGCAGCCGCACATCTCTTGCAGAGTGTCGGGTGCTCGCTGTCCTCACCGACAGTTATCGAGTACTCCCAGCAGCGCTCACACTTCTCACCCTTAGCCTTTACGACCTCGAATGTAGTCTCGGCAGCGTCAGTCTTTTCAACTGTAACGCCCGAAACGATGAGAATATCTGCAAGGTGGTCGGCAATGTCAGTGTATCTTTCGTAGTCAGCCTCGCTGCTGTGAACAACTATCTCAGCCTCGAGCGACTTGCCGATGAACTTCTCGTTTCTCTTTTCCTCAAGCAGCTTGTTTACAGTCTCGCGGAGTGAGTAGATGAAGCTCCACTTCTCAACGAATTCAGCTGTGAACTCGATCCCTGACTTTTCGGGCATCTGGTTGAGGAATACGCTCTCCTTGTCGTCAGCAGACGAGTGCGGCATGAACTGCCATATCTCCTCGGCTGTGAACGAGATGATAGGAGCGGAAAGTCTTGCGATAGCGCTGAGTATGCGGTACATAGTCGTCTGTGCGGCACGTCTCAGCTCGGACTTCTCAGGCTCGCAGTAGAGTCTGTCCTTGATGATGTCAAGGTAGAAGCTCGACATATCAATAGCGCAGAAGTTGTGGAGTGCGTGATATGCGATATGGAAATCGAATGAGTTGTAGCCCTCGTTCACCTTGTCGATGAGTGCATCAAGACGCATGAGTGCCCATTTATCAAGCTCTGTGAGCTTGTCATCAGAAACGCAGTCGGTATCGGGGTCAAAGCCGTCGCCGTTGCCAAGGTTTCCGAGGATAAATCTTGCTGTATTTCTTATCTTCTTGTATGCGTCAGAAAGCTGTCCGAGGATAGCCTTTGAGACTCTTATATCGCTGTGATAGTCCGAGGAAGCTACCCAGAGACGAAGTATATCCGCGCCGTACTGGTCGGTGATCTCGGACGGGTCGATACCGTTTCCGAGGGACTTGTGCATGGTCTTGCCCTCGCCGTCAACTACCCAGCCGTGAGTGCAGACAGCCTTATACGGAGCTGTGCCCTTGTACACCACTGATGTGAGGAGCGATGACTGGAACCAACCTCTGTACTGGTCAGCTCCCTCGAGATAGAGGTCAGCAGGCCATGAAAGTGAATCCCAGCCTTCCATTACAGCCGCATGGGAAACACCGCTGTCGAACCAAACGTCCATTATATCGTGTTCCTTGGTGAACTCGCCGCAGCCGCACTCGCACTTAACGTCCGAGGGAATGAACTCGCCCGCCTCATGCAGCCACCATGAGTCCGAGCCTTCCTTGCGGAACATATCGGCAATTGCACTGATAGTCTTTTCGTTGCAGACAGGCTTTCCGCATTCCTTGCAGTAAACTATCGGGATAGGAACGCCCCATGTTCTCTGACGTGAAATGCACCAGTCGCTTCTGTCGCGCACCATGTTTCTGATGCGACCCTCGCCCCAGTCGGGTATCCACTTTACGTCGCTGATAGCCTGAAGAGCCTGCTCTCTGAAGCCCTTTACTGAGCAGAACCACTGTTCTGTTGCACGGTAGATGATAGGCTTATGGCATCTCCAGCAGTGCGGATACTGGTGGACTATCTTCTCTGTTGCGAGCATTGCGCCTGTCTCTGTGAGCTTCTTGGCAATAGCCTTGTTAGCCTCGTCGGTATCAAGACCTGCAAACTCGCCTGCCTCGGCAGTCTGCTTGCCCTCAGCGTCAACGCATACTATTATTCCGACCTCGTCGTAATTCTTGCAGACCTCAAAGTCCTCGACACCATAGCCGGGAGCGGTATGAACGCAGCCTGTACCGCTTTCAAGAGTTACGTGGTCGCCTACGATCACAAGTGATTCGCGGTCATAGAGAGGGTGCTTTGTTCTCATGTATTCAAGGTCAGCACCCTTGAACGCACCCTCGGTAGTGTACTCGGTGATGCCTGCCGCCTGCATTACAGAGGGAACAAGCTCCTCAGCCATTACATAATATTCATCACCTACATGGACGAGCGTATAGTCATACTCAGGACCGAGGCAGACCGCAAGGTTGCCCGGGATAGTCCATGTGGTAGTTGTCCAGATAACGAAGTAAACTTTAGAAAGGTCATAGCCCTTTGCGGTGAATATTCCCTTATCATCGGTAACGTTGAACTTTACGAAGATAGAGTAGCAGGGGTCGTTCTCGTATTCTATCTCTGCCTCAGCAAGAGCGGTCTTGCAGTCGGGGCACCAGTACACAGGCTTGAGTCCCTTGTACATATAGCCGTCCCTTACCATCTTGCCGAATATCTCGACCTGCTTTGCCTCATACTCGGGACGGAGCGTGAGGTACGGGTCGTCGTAGTCACCGATAGAGCCGAGTCTCTTGAACTGCTTCATCTGATTATTCACATGAGTGAGTGCATAGTCATGGCAGTGCTTTCTCAGCTCAACAGGCGGGATCGCGCCGTTTTCAACGCCTATTGACTTCATAGCCTTGAGCTCGATAGGAAGTCCGTGAGTATCCCAGCCGGGAACGTAGGGTGCACAGAATCCGCTCATGTTCTTATGCTTGACTATAATATCCTTCAGGACCTTATTAAGAGCCGTTCCGAGGTGTATCTCGCCGTTTGCATACGGAGGACCGTCGTGGAGAATATAAGAGGGCTTGCCCTTATTCTTCTCTATCATCTTGTAATAAAGTCTCTCATTTTCCCATTTTTCAATAGTCTGCGGCTCCCTCTTAGGAAGATTTCCACGCATAGGGAAATCGGTTTTCGGGAGATTCAGAGTGCTGTTGTAATCCTGTGCCATTTTAAATCGGTCATTCACTGTATCCGCGAATGACCCTCCTTTCAAAAAATTTGCTTTCGTAAATCAACTAAAATAAGATCAGTCGTTTTCCTCTTCTGTCTCAACGCCTGCAACAGCTGCTGCAATTTCCTCAGCCGTCTCGGGCTCTGCATCATTTTCGAGCTCGTCAACGCTCTCAGGCATTGAAGAGATGAGCTCGAGGTGGCTCTTATACATATCGAAGAGGCTCTTCTTGAAATCAGCTACCTGCTGCTGTGCCTCAATGAGAGCTTCCTTTTCTCTTGCAATTTCCTTGCGGTTCTGCTCCATAGCCTCCTGATGCTTTGTAGTAGCCTCAGCTTCCATTTCATCAGCCTTTGCCTTAGCCTCGGCAATTATCTGCTCTGCCTTTGCATTAGCCTCGTCGATGACCTGATGACCCTGCTTCTGTGCCCCGAGAAGAGCATCCTTGAGAGCGTCCTCGTCTTTCATATACTCACGAACCTTCTCAGCGAGTATCTGTATCTTGTTGTTGCTCTCAGCGCGCTCGCGCTCCATTTCGTCGAGCTCTGCCTCGAGCTGTGAGAAGAATTCGTCAATATCCTCCTGCTTATAGCCGAATGCAGCCTTTTCAAATCTCTTATTTCTGACATCTTTTGAAGTTATCATTTCATTTCACCTCTAAATATATTTACGCATCCTTATGTGTATGCGTCCTTTTTTAGTCAAGCCGTCTATCCCCGAAAGGATGAATCTTCCGCTCCCTCTTATCGAGAGGACATCCCCCTCACGCACCTCAGCCGAGACAGAGGTGACAGGAAAATGGTTTATCTCAACCTTTTCGGAGCGTATCAGCACCGAAGCTTTCTCACGGCTTATCCCTGCCGCAAGTCCGACAATGCAGTCGAGCCGCATTGAAGCGACAGTCCCGCCAATATCCTGAAACTTCTGTGCATTTTCGAGTCTGAACGGTTCGCTGTCCGTAATTTTCACGCCGACCCTGCCTATCTTGCTGACAGACGAGGTTATCGTCCTTGCTCCCACCTCAGTAACGAAGGTCTGTGCAACGCCGTCGCTCACAACGATGTCGCCTATCACCTCGCGCTTGAGCTGCAAGGCCATGAACGAGCCGAGAAAATCACGGTGGGTAAGCTTATCTTCCTCGCGGAAGCTGAAGGTAAGGCATATCATGGGATAGCTCTCCGTGATATAGTCCCCGAGATAGTCCTCATATACGGCAAGCATTCTTCGTCGGGCATCCTCATACCCTCCCCAGAGCTTAAAGAGGAGCGCTCCGCAGTTTTTACCGCACCACTGCTGAGCCTCCGCGCACTGTCTCTCATCGAGAAAATGCGAAAAGACAGCACTGTCCCCTCTGCCGCATCTTGTCACCATGTCCGAGAGCCTTGCCTCGAAAAGCTTGTCCATCAGATGAATACGCCGTTGTTTTCAAGCTCTCCGACAAGGTCCTCACCGATGAATCCTACGTTGTAGGGAGTGATGATGTATGTGAGGTTTGCAACAGGCTTGAGGCTTCCGCCGTTAGCGTAAGCAACACCTACGAGGAAGTCGATTATTCTTCTCTTGTTCTCGGGAGAAGCTGTCTCAAGGTTGAGAACGACTGTCTTCTTAGCGATAAGGTGGTCAGCTATCTGCTTAGCGTCTGTGAAAGCCGAGGGCTTTACGAGAACTCCCTGAAGCTGTGCAGTTGTCTGGATATTTACGACCTTGTTTCTTCTGCCGATTCCGCCGCCCTCGTTGCCCGAAGGCTCATCGTCCTGCATTCCGCGCTCATGGCGGACAGGTGTATCTGTCGGATCGTCCTCGTCCTCAGGTGCAAAGAAAAAGTCCTTGATTCCATCGAAAAGTTTCATGTTTTACTCCATTCCCCGCATTCACATATTTTATTTTTTGTTTTCGGCGTACAGAGCTAATGCGGAATGCTCTGCCGCCCGCTTAGGTTATCGTTATTTCTTGCTGTAATCTCTTGCTCCGAAAAGTCCCGTGCCGATACGCACGATAGTTGCACCGTGTTCGATTGCCTGAACATAGTCCCCCGTCATGCCCATTGAAAGCGTATCCATTGAAACGCCCTCACGGTTTTCGGACTTTATGCGGTCAAACAGCTCCTCCATGCGTCCGAGAAAGACATCGCTCTCCGACGGCGGCGGAATTGTCATAAGTCCGCGTATACGGACATTTTCAAGCTGTGAGACTTCGTCGAGAAGAGCATCGAGTCCCTCGGGTGCAACACCGCTTTTGGACTCCTCTCCGCCGATATTCACCTCACAGAGTATATCCATTACCCTGCCGTGTGTCTTTGCGAGCCTGTCTATCTCGCGGGCAAGCTTAAAGCTGTCCACCGACTGTATCATACTCACCTTGTCGATGATGTACTTCACCTTGTTTGTCTGGAGATGACCAATGATGTGCACCTCCGCGCTCTTGTCGTAAGCCTCCTCCTTCGAGAGATACTCCTGTACCCTGTTTTCTCCGAGGAGCCCCACTCCGAGCTCTATCGCGTGATTCACTGCCTCGGGTGCGACCGTTTTCGTCACTGCCATGAGCCTTACACTCTCGGGCGACCTGCCGCTCCTTGAAAGTGCTCCGCTGAAGTTATCCCTTATTCTTTTAAGATTGTCGTCAATATAGCCAAACTCACTTCTCATCCTTATCAACACCTTCAATCAAAATATCGTCATAAAGTGTGAGATAGCTGCCGTCGTCATCGTGTATCTTCGAGAGAACGTAGTCATTGCCCTCATAGATAACGTCGATCTTCTTGAATTCGACCTTTTCTCCCTTGAGGATATAAACGCCCTTGTAATTGGCGCTCATCTCAGTTTCCTTTCCGTTTGCGTCAGTGGTCTTTTCAGTGATATTCTCAAACCTTATCGCCTCACGAGGCACCTTATAGCCTCGGTAATCACCCTTGATAAGCTCAATGGGCTCCGAGCGGTGCTGAACGAGGTCATAGTCGAACTGACTGCACGAAAGAATGATTATACTGTGTGAGGGGTCTCCCTCATCACGAATATCGTAAATTTCCGCCTCATATACTTTATCTGAGGATTCGGGCTTTATCTTGACATAGTCGCCCGCGGAATAGTTTTTAAGCCTGTTGTCAACAACTCCCGCGAGGTACCAGCAATATCCGTCGATAAGCTTGCCGACTATCGTAGGATCATCGAGCTTGTTATCGGCAATGCCCTCAAGCTGTGAGATAGTGAGCGTATCAAGGCTCGAGCTTGACAGCGTGCTCTCATAGCCGTCGCAGTAGCTTACGAAGTATGCTGCCCTGTCCGACTTTATGGTCTCATTCGGAGCGACGGACTGCTGTCTGAGCTCCGTGAGCTTTGCATTTATATCGGCTATCTGCTGGTCGAAGCCTTCGACCCCGTCGGTAATTATCTGATAGGTGCTCATCTCGACAAGAAGTGTCTCACTGACATCCTCA
The DNA here is from genome assembly GCA_900319195.1 of uncultured Ruminococcus sp. GTDB lineage: Bacteria > Bacillota > Clostridia > Oscillospirales > Ruminococcaceae > Ruminococcus. The sequence goes on from ONNL01000044.1 coordinate 10,776, forward strand.
AGCGCGTCGAGGTCGTTCGTATCCCGACAGTAGATGAGATTTCGGTAATCCTCTTCTATCTTGTCCGAGAGATCCGCAGGCTGTGCGGATTCGAGCGTACCGGGGTTCTGTATCTTCTGAAGTATGTCAAGCTGTGCCTCAAGCTCTTTTATCTGCCTTTTTAGGCTTATCTGAGCTCCGTCGCTGTATACCTCCGCGACAGTGCTGCCGTTGCCGAGCTTTCCGCCGTCCGCAACGTTATAGCTGAGGCTGCCGACACCGCTGTATGAGAGCGGTATCTCGTCCCTGATAAAGACACCCTTGAACTCCTCCGAGGAGGTAGCCTCCGCGATAAGAGCGCTATTCGTCTTGCTCTCCTTATTTCTGAAGTTGTATATACCGCTAACAAAAATAACGAGGAACAGGATCAGCACGACATTTCTGAGGATAATTACAACAAGGCTGCTTTCAGTTCTGTTGAAGCGCATATCCCTGATTATTCAGCCTTTTCAGAAGCGTCAAGGATAGAAACGGCTCTTGCGGGGATAATTGTCGAGATAGCGTGCTTATATACAAGCTGCTGCTTGCCGTCACAATCGAAAATTGCCACATAGCTGTCAAAGCCTCTCACCATGCCCTTGAACTGAAATCCGTTCGTGAGGATAATGGTAACAGGTATCTTATCTTTTCTGCACTGATTCAGGAACACATCCTGAAGGTTTATCGTCTTGTTCATACACATTCTCCTGTCTCTGTGATTATGTAAAGCTCAGACTCCGTGAGGTCTCAGAATTACACACAATACATTATATCATAGTTTTGAATATTTTTCTATATATTTTTCAGAAATTTCTGAAATTTCATCTTTTTTATTAATTTCGTCCAAAAATACCCACCTGATACGGTCATTTTTTCGGAACCATGTCAACTGACGCTTGGCATAATGCCGCGTTTCCTGTTTTATTTTGTCAATACATTCTACCAATGGCATTTTGCCCTCAAAGTACGGGATAAGCTCCTTATAGCCGATAGCGTTTGCCGCGGTCTGCATTCCGCTTGCCTGCCAAAGCTCCCGTGCCTCCTCGATAAGTCCCCTCTCGACCATGATGTCCACGCGCCTGTCGATACGGTCATAGAGCTTCTGCCTGTCGCGGTATGTAAGTCCTATCATCAGCGTATCATAGGGACTTTCCTCTGTTCTGCTCTCAGCCTTCAGCTCCGAGAATCTGCGCCCCGTAACGTGACACACCTCAAGAGCACGTATCACACGCACGAGATTGTTCGGGTGTATCGAAGCGGCGGCAGTCGGGTCGATGTCGACAAGTCGGCTGTGCAGAGCCTCATTCCCGTGCTCCCTCGCAAAGCTGTACAGCTCCTCACGGTACTTCTCATCACTTCCGCCATCGGAGAATTTCACGTTGTCAAGGAGCGAGTCGATGTAAAGTCCCGTACCGCCGACTACTATCGGCAGTTTTCCGCGGCTGAGAATGTCCGAGATACAGCCATTTGCGAGCTTCACATAGTCCGCGGCGCTGAACTTCACGCTCCTGTCGAGAAAGCCTATGAGGTGGTGCGGTATTCCCTGCATCTCCTCCTCGGACGGCTTTGCGGAGGCGATGTCCATACCCTTGTATATCTGCATGGAATCGGCAGATACGACCTCTCCGCCGTGCCGCTTCGCAAGCTCGACTCCGAGCGCGGTCTTGCCCGAAGCCGTCGGACCGACCACAGCAAGCACAAAAGGCTTATTTTCGGGCATTTTTCTTCTCCTCTCTGTTTATCCTCCTGTTTATCAGCTTGTGAGCGATGAGCGTGATGATGGCAGTCATGAGCAGTCCTGCCGCAAGCAGGGCTACAGGCAGCCAGAAGATCCCCTCGATTATCGACATAAAGCTCGGACTAAGTAATACAGCCATTTATGCCCTCCCGAACTGGTGCTCGATATTGGACTTGCTCATCGTGAACATAACAGGTCTGCCGTGCGGACAGTGGCGGATACGCTCGTCCGTCCATACCTGCTCCACGAGCTTTTTCAGCTCCGTCACGTCGTTGTCGTCGTTGCCCTTTATCGCCGCCTTGCACGCCATTGTGTGCAGCATATCGTCGAGGATATGCGGCTGTGGGTCGTGGCGGAAAAGTCTCAGATTTTCGGCAATTTCCGAGATTATCTCCTCGATGTCGAGCTCTATCACGAAGGTGGGGACTGCCGTTGCAATGACGCACGGTCGCTCCGAGAGGTCAAACGTGAAGCCGAGGTCGGCAAGGAGCTCCGTGTTGCTCTCTATCGCGCTGAATTCCTCGTTCGTCAGCAGCACCTTTACCCCGTTCATGAGCATCTGCGAGTACTGTCGGCAGTTACGCGCCCTCATTTCCTCAAAGAGAATGCGCTCGTGAGCGGCGTGCTTGTCTATCATTATGACATTATTGTCTATCTCTGCGATCACATACGTCTTGAACGCCTCCCCGATTATGCGTATCTCGGGCTTTGCAGGCGCTTCGGGGACTGTCTGTACAGGCTCGGGAGCTCTCTCGAAGGACTTCGTGCTGATGTAGCTGAATCCCTCGATTTTTTCGTCCTTTACGGGCTCAGCCACAGTCTCGGGTACTGCGGCAGTAGTCGGCGTTGCAGGCTCGTCATAGCGGACAGGCTCTATTTCGGCAGTTTCGTACTCCTCGTCGGGTGCATCGGCAGTCGGCGCAGGCTTCGGGACATAGGCGGCAGGCTGTGCATTATCGGTCACAGGAGCAGTCTCCGCGTATGGTCTTTCCTCGACAGCGGCAGGCTGAGGTGTCACCGTCGGCTTATTTTCGGGGACTGTCTGCGGTGCTGAGGCAGGTGACGCCTGCGGACTGACATCGGGAGCTGCCGTCCTCTCGATACTTGCTATCTCCGAAACAGGCGTAAACAGCGACGGCTGGACATACTCCTCCTCGGGTTTTTTAGTCCAGTCCTGCGGCGGCTTGAGCTGAAATTCGTAGATGAGTCCGTCGTTCATCATCGCATTCTTCACCGCAAAGAATATCGCGTCCGAGACATTTTTCTCGTTCGTGAAGCGCACCTCGGCTTTTGTCGGGTGGATATTCACGTCCATGTCCGCGGGCGGCAGGTCTATCAGCATGACACACGCAGGAAATTTCCCTGTCATTATCATATTCGTGTACGCATTTTCAAGCGCCGCGGAGCAAAGCCTTGACCGCACATAGCGGCCGTTCACGAAAAAATTCTGGAATGCGCGGTTGTTCTTGGAATACAGCGGCTTCACGGTATATCCGCCGACGTGCACTCCGTTGTAGTCATAGTCCATGGGGATAAGGTCACGGACAAAGTCGCGTCCGTAGACCGCATATATCGCGGAGTACAGCTCTCCATCGCCGCTCGAGGTGAACTCCGTGCGGTTGTCGCGTATCATGCGGAAGGATATTGACGGGTGGGACATGGTTATCTTCTGCATTATCTGACTGACCGCGTTTGCCTCGGTAACGTCGCGCTTCATGAACTTGCGGCGTGCAGGGACATTGTAAAACAGGTCGCGGATTATGAGAGTAGTGCCGTCGGGACAGCCTCCGCGCTCGTGCATAGTCTCAACGCTGCCCTCGATACCGTATATCGTGCCATAGGTCTCGTCCCTGAGCTTAGTCATGACCTCGACCTTTGAGACAGCCGCAACAGAGGCAAGAGCCTCCCCTCTGAATCCGAGTGTGCCTATTGTTTCAAGGTCGGTCTTTTCGGATATCTTGCTTGTGGCATGACGAAGAAAAGCTGTCGGGACATCATCAAACGCCATTCCGCAGCCGTCGTCGGTAACGCGCATATAAGTCGTGCCGCCGTTTTTTATCTCGACGGTGATGTGACGCGCTCCCGAATCTATTGAATTTTCCACAAGCTCCTTGATAACGGAGGACGGTCTTTCAATGACCTCTCCTGCCGCTATAAGCTCGGAGACCTCTTTGCTCAGTACATTGATATGCGGCATTTCCGCACTCCTTTCATTTTCTGCTTAAAGTCCCAGTATTGTAAAGTATCCGCACTCCTCAAGAGCGTCAAGCGCCCACTGTGCAGCCTCTGCGATGACCTGTGCTGTATCACCCTCTGCGGAGGTGAGTATACGCTCCCACTGCTCTGCGGATACGACCGATATGCCGTATTTTGAATAGCCCGGTATCTGCTCGCGGAGAAGCCTTCCGAGTCCCGAGTCCCTCATAGTATCGTCGTCGATGTAGAGTGAGGAATCGCTCCAGAATTTGCTGTCCCATTTGCCTCGGTAGAATTCGTGCCAGTCCGTACCCTCTATCTCGTCCTTAGTTTTGAAGTAGTTCACGCCATACCTCCTCATTCAGAAGAATACCTGTTGAGTGCAGCAGCGAGTCCTCTCGCATTCTGCTGCTGCTCGGGGAATTCCGCTCCGACAACATTCTCAAGGAATTGAAGCCTGCACTTGATCTTCTTATTTTCAGACCTTGTCTGTATTTCCACCCTATAGCCCTTCAGGAGCACTATCTCGCGTATCTTCACCTTTATGATGCTCGCAAGCGGCACTCTTTCGAGAATAGGCTTGCCCGAGAATGTGCCTGCAAGGTCATATCTCACTATCAGCAGATATGCGCCCGATATTGCCGCATAGCCTGTCGTGAATGCTCCAGACGAAAACAGTCCCTTTGACACCGCAGATGTGCAGTATACAGGGTACTCAAAGCTCTCACCGAACAACTCGAGCTGCTCCCTCATTATCTCATCACTGAACTTCACCATGCTCATTCACACTTTTCTCCGCAGCAGCTTGCACCGCAGCATTTCCCGTCACCGCAGTGTCCGCCGATAAGGGCGATACCGCCGACAAGTCCCGATACAAAGGTAAGAACCGTGCATATCTTGCCTATGGTGAGGGCGTTCTTTGACACTCTGCGTCCGCCCGTAGCCTTGTGACTGCGGTCAATTCCGCTGATGAACAGGCTCATGCTGCCGAAAACGACTGCAAGTGCCGAGAAAACAAAATTTATTTTTTTCATTATAAACACCTCCGATTATTGATGAAAAATAAAGTCTGGATTTTTAGGCAGTTATTCGTCTGAGCGGTGTCCACATATTATACCGCAAACGCCGCCCCGTAACGACCGCCTGAAATATTATTTACCCTTTCAGCCGCCGAGCTTTTCAAGCATATCCTTCAGCAGCTCGCGGCATTCGCTGTCCGAGAGCTCGTCGATATTCGTCTTTTCAAGCATATTCAGAGCCTCATTCCTGCTTATCCCTGCAAAGCTCATCTGTCCGTCACGGCTCTCATCGGTCTGAGGAATATCACTCTCATGAGCACGCTCCATTTCCTCGAGCAGCTCCCGAGCACGATTCACTACCTTCGAGGGCAGTCCTGCAAGCTTCGCAACATCTATGCCGTAGCTCTCATCAACTCCGCCGCGCACGACCTTACGCAGAAAGCGTATCGTGCCGCCGTGCTTGTTGACGGCAATGCTGTAATTCTTCACGCCCGAAAGCTCGTTTTCAAGTCCGATAAGCTCATGATAATGCGTAGCAAAGAGCGTCTTGCAGCCGAGCTTCTTAGAGCTGCAAATGTACTCCGCGACCGCCTTTGCTATGCTGACTCCGTCGAATGTAGACGTACCGCGTCCGACCTCATCGAGTATGACGAGACTGTCGGGCGTTGCATTTTTCAGTATATCCGAGACCTCGCTCATCTCGACCATGAATGTGGACTGTCCTGCCGTGAGGTCGTCGGACGCTCCTATTCGCGTGAAGATCTTGTCCACAATGGATATCTTTGCCGAGTCCGCAGGCACGAATGAGCCTATCTGCGCCATGAGCACGATGAGAGCCGTCTGACGCATATACGTCGATTTACCCGACATATTCGGTCCCGTTATCACCGACATCCTGTTTTCACGGTTGTCGATGTAGATGTCATTCGGGACAAATACCTCGCCGTCCAGCATAAGCTCGACAACGGGGTGCCTTCCGGCTTTTATGTCTATCGAGCCGTCAATGGAAATTTCAGGCTTTACGTACATATTCCTCAGCGCAACGTCCGCAAACGAGCAGAGCACGTCCACTGCCGCAACAGCCGAGGCTGTCTTCTGAACTGTTTCAAGCTTTGTCGCAAGGAAGTCCCTCACCTCCGCAAAGATGTCCGCCTCGAGCGAGAGAGCCTTGTCCTTTGCGCCGAGTATCGAATTTTCGGCATTTTTCAGTTCCTCGGTGATGAATCTCTCGGCATTTGCAAGAGTCTGCTTGCGTATCCAGTCCTCCGGGATATAGTCGTAATACGAGCGCGTGACCTCAAGATAGTAACCGAACACGCGGTTGAAGCCTATTTTCAGGTTCTTGATGCCCGTTGCTTCCTTTTCGCGCTCCTCTATCTCTTTGATGAGGTCCTTACCGTGAGTCATGATGTGGCGCAGACTGTCAAGCTCCTCGTTGAAGCCGTCGCGGATAACTCCGCCGTCCTTCACGGAAACAGGCGGCTCGTCCATTATCGCATTCTCGACAAGCTGCGATATTTCGGTGAGTGTGGATATTTCCGCATTGTACCTCGCAAGCAGCTTCGACGTACCGAGATTTTCAAGCTGCTGCTTTATCAGCGGGAGCTGCTTTGCCGTCGCGGAAAGCGCCTTCAAATCGCGCGGATTCGCCGTTTTGTACATGACCTTCGTCATGAGTCGCTCGAGGTCGTAAACGCTGTCGAGCAGTGCCTCAATGTCCGAAAGCACCACGCTTTTCCTTGTGAGCGCCTCTACCGCGTCAAGTCTCTCGATTATCCTCGCAGGGCTTTTGAGCGGCTGCTCTATCCAGTTTTTGATAAGGCGGCGACCCATTGAGGTCTTTGTAGAGTCAAGCACCCATAGCAGCGAGCCCTTGCGCTCCTTGCTGCGAATAGTCTCGGTGAGCTCGAGATTGCGCCGCGCGTTGAGGTCGAGTCCCATGAAGCAGCTGCCGCTGAGTATCTCAATGGACGTGAAGCGTGACACTGTCGATTTCTGCGTCTCGATTATGTAATCGAAAAGTCCGCATACCACCGAGCAGTCCGCTCCGTCGTCGCTTATCTGTAATTCCTTCATCGACTTCACGCCGAAAATTTCGCAGGTCTGAGCAAGTCTGCTCTCGGGAGAGAAGCAGATGCTGTCGCGCAGAGTGACCGCACAGTCAAGTCGCACCTTGATGAAATTCGCCACATTTTTCAGCGAGAGAAAGCTCTCCGTAAAGATTATCTCAGCAGGACGGCAGCGTGAGAGCTCGTTTATGACCTCCGCCTCCATGTCCTTGCCGGAAAAACTGCTGAGTGAAGCCTCACCCGTCGAAATATCGGCAGCCGCCACCGCGCAGACCTTGTTCTCCTCGTCGTAGTAGACACTGCAAATATAGTTGTTGCTGCCCTCGTCGAGCATACTGCTGTCGGTGAGCGTACCCGGAGTGACCACGCGGATAACGTCGCGCTCGACTATCCCCTTTGCTTCGGCCGGGTCGGTGAGCTGCTCGCCTATTGCGACCTTGAAGCCCATGTCCACGAGCTTTTTTATGTACACGTCCGCCGCGTGATACGGTATTCCGCACATTGGCGCACGCTCCTCAAGACCGCAGTCCTTGCCCGTCAGCGTAAGCTCCAGAGCCTTTGAAGCGGTTATCGCGTCGTCGAAGAACATCTCGTAAAAGTCTCCGATACGGAAAAAAAGTATGCATTCGCTGTACTTGTCCTTGACGGAGAGGTACTGCTGCATCATCGGTGAAATTTTACTTCTGTCGATATCCATTGGTTTGCTCCTTTTTAAAATTTGGGGATTCAAAATTTCAAGCATTTTGGCTGTAAACGGCGTTCGCATTTGCCAATGATACCACAAGCTCTCAGCCTGTCAAGACTAAAGCAAGTGCCGTTAAATAGGGATATAGGGCAAGATATACCGCCGAGACATATCTCAAGCTATCAGCAGCAGCCGCTGCAGCTTGAACAGCTTCCCGTACAGCTCTCTGAGGGCTGACAGGTGTCGGGATCCTCGCCGTTCGCACACATGGTTATTATCTGGTTTATGTTGGAAATGAGACCCTCGAGAGCTCTCTGCGCTCCGTCGAAAACTACCATGTTCCTGTTGCTCATTATCTTCTGATAAAGCGACTTTACCTCGTCATCAAGCGATTTGATAAGCTCTGTGTCGCCGTTTTCCTTGCTGCACTCAACGCTGAGCTTCTGACGCTTGTTCTCAAAAGCTGCAATGTCAGCCTGAAGCTGCTCATCGTGGTCGTTTGCCTGCTTTGCGAGGTTGTAGGCAATGAATCTGTCATCCTCCTGAATAGCTCTTCCGAGCTCGCGTGTCATCTGCATAACATCCATAGTAATTCTCCTTATTTATAATAGTTTATTTGGGTATTCAAAATTTTAGGTGGTTATTCAGCATAATGGCGTTCGCATTTGCCTATGATACCACAAACTCTCAGTCTGTCAAGAC
>ONNL01000070.1 GCA_900319195.1 uncultured Ruminococcus sp.
GCTGATTATGATATACGCACAGGAAGCACTCATGCGGGAGTTAACCGCGATGAGATAATCATAAGGATAAACGGCGTCAGCGCAAAGGATTACGGCTCTCAGGGACAGATAAAGAGTGCCGCACTTGTAATGAAGCTTGCACAGGCTGAGATATTCATGAAAAAATCAAAGGACGCACCTGTTGTGTTTCTTGATGATGTAATGGGTGAGCTTGACGAATCGCGTCAGAGATTCGTTTTCGATATAGTCAAGGATATGCAGGTGTTTCTGACGACCTGCAACGAAAGCGCTCTCCTTCCCGAAATACGCGGAAAGATACTCCGTGTGAGCGGCGGAAGGATAGTGGAGGAAAACTGATGTATCTTCATATCGGCAATAATTATCTTGTACGTCTGAGCGATGTTGTAGGGATATTTGATATTGAAAATACCACCGTTGACAAATGCACAAAGAAGTTTTTGGAGCGTGCCGAGCGTGAAAAGCACTGTATCTATACCACGCTTGAAATGCCGAAGAGCTTTGTGGTGACTGTCAGAAATGGTGAGGAAAAGGTATATATTTCACAGCTTGCGGCAGGTACGCTGAAAAAGAGGCTTGCTGAGGGCATTGAATCATGAAAAGGGATAATCATATAACATCTTACAGCTGGAGGAAAAAATGAGTCAGCAGAATAATAACAATTATGACGAAAACGACATACAAGTCTTAGAGGGACTTGAGGCGGTAAGAAAGCGCCCGGGTATGTACATCGGCTCGACAGGTCCGAGCGGTCTGCACCACCTTGTCTATGAGATAGTCGATAACTCGATCGACGAGGCTCTTGCAGGCTATTGTACAGAGATAACGGTAGAGATACTCCCCGGGGACATTATCCGCGTTTCAGATAACGGAAGAGGCATACCTACGGGTATTCACCCAAAAGAAGGCATCTCGGCGGCAACGGTAGTTTATACGATACTCCACGCAGGCGGTAAATTCGGCGGCGGCGGATACAAGGTATCGGGCGGACTTCACGGTGTTGGTGCTTCGGTAGTAAATGCACTTTCAGAATGGCTCGAGCTTACCGTAAAGGACGGCGAGCACGTATGGTTTCAGCGCTTCGAGCGCGGTCACTATGACGAGGAGCTTAAAATAACAGACGATACCAAGGAGACAGGTACCTCAGTAATGTTCAAGGCAGATGGTGAGATATTCGAGACAACTGTCTATGAATATGAGGTCCTCCTCAAGAGACTCCGTGAACAGGCATTCCTCAACGCAGGAATAAAGATACTCTTCTCGGATAAGCGCGACCCCGAGAATGTCCTCTCGGAAAAGCTTCACTACGAGGGAGGTATCCGTGAATTTGTAACGCATATCCACCAGACGCGCGGACTTGAGAGTCTCAGTGGTGATGTCATCTATATTTCGGGAACAGAGGGAGATTCCTTTGCCGAGATAGCTATGCAGTACAACGACAGCTACAACGAGATAATTCTCTCGTTTGCAAATAATATCCATACAAAAGACGGCGGCTCGCATGAGAACGGCTTCAAGAATGCGCTCACAAAAGTAGTGAATGAATACGGCAGAAAAATGAATCTGCTCAAGGATAAGGAAAAGCTCACGGGTGATGATGTCCGTGAGGGACTTACCGCTATAATCTCCGTAAAGCTTACGGAGTGCGAATTTGAGGGACAGACAAAGGGTCGTCTCGGAAATCCCGAGGTAAAGCCGTTTATCGAGAAGCTCGTTCAGGAAAAGCTGATGAACTTCCTCGAGGAAAATCCCGATATTGCAAAGTTCATATTCGATAAGAGCGTATCTGCACTCAAAGCGCGTGAGGCTGCAAAGAGAGCGCGTGAGGCTGAGAGAAGCAAGAACGCATTCGGAAAGGCAGCAATGCCCGAAAAGCTTGCAGACTGCTCGGAGCGCGACAACCGCTACACTGAGATATACATCGTCGAGGGAGATTCTGCGGGCGGCTCGGCAAAGCAGGGCAGAAACCGTAAATATCAGGCTATCCTTTCACTCTGGGGCAAGATGCTCAATGTAGAAAAGGCAAGAGTCGATAAGATATACGGCAATGACAAGCTCTCGCCTGTTGTTGCGGCACTCGGAACAGGCATCGGTGAGGATTTCGATATAACAAAGCTCCGCTATGGCAAGGTCATCATCATGGCTGATGCCGATGTTGACGGTATGCATATCAGGACGCTCCTGCTGACATTCTTCTTCCGCTATATGAGACCGCTCATCACAAACGGAAACGTATATATCGCACAGCCGCCGCTCTTCAAGATATGGCGCGGCAAGAACGAGAGATACGCATTCTCCGATGAGGAGCGCGACAGATATATCGCTGAGCTCTCTGAGGAGGGCAAGTACAAGCCCGAAACACAGCGCTATAAGGGACTTGGTGAAATGGACCCCGAGCAGCTCTGGGAGACTACTATGGACCCCGAGCGCAGAACTATCATCAGGATTTCAATGGAGGACGCTCTCAGAGCCGATGAGACATTTACTATCCTCATGGGCGACAAGGTAGAGCCGAGACGCAAATTCATAGAGAAAAACGCGAAATTTGCACAGAACCTCGATATATAAGGAGAAACAATGGAAAACGAATACAAGCTCACAAAGGAATACAAGGTGAGCTATGACCTGTTCAGAGAGGCATATCGTGCCTATCAGAAAAAGTATATCTATCCGAAAAGCTATGTCTACATGACGCTTTTTCTCGTGCTTGCAGCAAGCTTTGTCGCTGCCTCATTCGTCGAGCCGACAAATACACTCGGCTATATACTGATAGTTGTGTGCCTTGCCTTTGCCTTCAGGGAATGGTATAATCCACGCAAGATACGAAACAGCCTTGTTGACACGGTAAAGGAGCTTGGTGAGCCGCTTTACAAAATAGGCATAGGCGAGGACTTTATCGACATAATGACGATAGTTTTCCCCGAGGGAAAGATCGAGGGTGAGCTCGCTGATGAGGATATCCCGCAGGAGATAGAGCCTATGCCCGAAAAATCGAGGATAGAGATAGGTGCAGGCTATAAGCTCCTTGAATATGATAAATTCTTTCTTCTGCTTGACAGAAAGACGATGTTCTATATTCTTCCGAAGGATGATTTTTCAGAGGATGAGCTTGCTGTTGTCAGAGCAACATACAAGAAAAAGAAGAAGAACAAGTAATAAAAGATGATAAATATTCTCTCTTAGGAGGTCAAGAAATTGCTATATAATGACAATTCAAAGATAATTCATTCCGAGATTGTCGATGAGATGGAAAATTCTATGCTGCAATACGCGATGTCTGTTATAGTATCGCGTGCACTTCCCGATGTAAGAGACGGTCTGAAGCCTGTACATCGCAGAATACTGTACACGCTCCACGAAAACGGACTTACTCCCGATAAGGCATACAGAAAATGTGCGGATACCGTCGGTGCTGTGCTCGGACGCTATCACCCTCACGGTGACGCTTCTGTTTATGACGCGCTTGCACGTCTTGCACAGGATTTCTCAATGCGTTATCCTCTTGTTGACGGTCATGGAAACTTCGGTTCGATAGACGGCGACAAGCCTGCGGCTTACCGTTATACCGAGGCTAAAATGGCAAGGATAACCCTTGAGATGCTCACGGACATAAACAAGGATACGGTCGATTTTACCACAAACTATGATGACCGTCTTAAAGAGCCTGTTGTGCTCCCTTCGCGTTTCCCGAATCTGCTCGTAAACGGCTCGTCGGGTATCGCTGTCGGTATGGCTACGAATATCCCTCCGCATAATCTCGGAGAGGTAATAGACGCGCTCCAGCTCATGATTGATGACCCCGAATGCTCGCTTGAGGAGCTCATGGAGCACGTACAGGGCCCCGATTTCCCAACGGGCGGCATTATCATGGGCAAGGCAGGCATACGTGCGGCATACGCTACTGGACGCGGAAAGATAACTCTCCGCTCAAAGACTCACTTTGAGGAGATAAAGGGAAGAACGTGTATTATCGTTGACGAGATTCCTTACATGGTCAACAAGACGCTCATTCTCAAGAACATAAATCAGCTCTGCAAGGACAAGAGACTTGACGGTATCTACTATCTGCGCGACGAGTCCGACAAGGACGGTATGCGTGTAGTTATCGAGCTGAAAAAGGACGCTGCTCCGCAGATAGTGCTCAACAAGCTCTTTGCAATGACAAAGCTTCAGGACACTGTCGGCATTATCATGCTCGCACTTGTAGGCAACGAGCCGAAGGTGCTCACGCTGAAGGAAATGCTCAGACATTACCTCGATTTTCAGGTCGATGTCATTCAGCGCCGTACACGCTTTGACCTCAAAAAAGCTCTCGAGAGAGCACACATTTTGCAGGGCTTCGTGCTTGCTGCGGACTATATCGACGAGGTAGTTGCGATAATCCGTTCGAGCAAGAATATCCCAGAGGCAAAGGCAAGAATGATAGAACGCTTCAAGGATGTTGATATATCGGCACTTCTTGACCGCGCACAGTATGATTTCACGGGACTTCACGTCGATAAGCAGACAGGTCTTTCTGAGGAACAGGCTGAGGCGATAGTTCAGATGCGTCTCGGACAGCTCACAGGTCTCGAAAGACAGAAGATAACCGATGAATTGTATGGTATTTTGAAGAAGATATCCGAATATGAGGATATCCTCGCAGATGTGAACAGGGTCTATGAGATAATAAGCAATGACCTTGAAAGCATAAAGAAGAAGTTCAGCGACCCGAGAAGAACTCAGATAGAGAGCGTAAGCGGCGAGGTCGATATTGAGGCTCTCATTCCCGAGGAGGACTGCGTTGTAACGCTCACGAACAACGGCTACATCAAGCGTATGCCTGTTGCCGAGTATAAGACTCAGCACCGCGGCGGCAAGGGTATCACAGGTATGAAGCAGCGCGAGGAGGACTTCGTTCAGGAGATGTTCATCTGCGGAACGCACAACAATATCCTGTTCATCTCGAATCTCGGCGTAATGTATAAGCTGAAATGCTATGAGCTTCCGGACGGTACTAAGGCTTCACGCGGCTTCAACCTTATCAATCTCCTGCCTCTCAGGGACGGTGAGAAAATAACGGCAATGCTCCGTGCGGACGATTTCAGCGATGAAAAGTTCATAACTATCATCACTAAGAAAGGCAAGATAAAGAGGACTAACCTCTCTATGTACAGGAATGTACACAAGCGCGGCATCATAGCTATCGGTCTTGATGAGGGCGACGAGATTGCAGGTGTTCGTATGACTGACGGTCACGCGAAGATATTTGTTGCAACTCACAACGGAATGATAATCCTCATCGAAGAAGAAAAGGGACGTGTTCTCTCACGTTCGGCTCACGGTGTAAGAGCTATCAAGCTCCGCGGTGACGACTATGTTGTGGGAATCGCAAGAATACGCGATAATACGACACTTCTCACAGTTACAGATAAGGGCTACGGAAAGCGTACCGAGCTCAGCAACTATAAGGTGCAGAACCGCGGCGGCTACGGAATGCTCAACTATAAGGTCGATGATGTGCGCGGACATATCTGCGGTATCAAGACTGTTGAGGACTGCGAGGACGTTATCATGATCTCGAGCGAGGGTATAATCATCAGGATCCTTGCAAGCGATATAAGCATTCTCAGCAGATACGCAAAGGGAGTCCGCCTCATGAGGGTAGGCGATGATGCGTCGGTAGTTGCGTTCACAAGAGCGGAGCATGATGATGAAGCTGAGACCGAGGAAGTCGAGAAGCTCAGCGAGGAAGAAATAAAGAAGGACGCTGAGGAAGCGGCTGTCGAAGCACAGAATGAAGTGACAGAGGACATACAGCCCGACGATGACGAGGAAAATGACGATGAGTAACGGCGTTAAATCGCTGAATTACCGCGGCGGCGTGATGAGCGCCGCTGTGGTTTTTTTGCTCAGTTTATTTGCACAGTGGCTCAACTGGTTCGCATTTGAAAAGCTTGAATATCCGTGGATATTTACGCTGATAACACCGCTCCTGCTGTGTGTGATGTACCATTTCATTGCGCTTGAATCGGGGAAAAACGGCAATTTTTCGCGGAAATTCCTGTACATTTTTTCGGCAGTCCTGCCATTCTGCTTCGGACTGATACTGACGCTGATAATGTTCATCATGAATCCCGACATCAGCACCTTCAACTCCGAGGCTGAATATGAGGGAAAAGCGGCAGAGGTCATTTCCACCTACTCGGGAAGATTTGTGATAACATCGCTTTATCTGCTGATATTCGGCATTATCGACATTCCGATACTGAAATATCTCGATAAAAAGGAGAAACAGTGAAAATAATAATACTGCTCGTACTTTTTATTGCTGTTTACGGCATTATTGAAAATACGCTCATTCTCACTGTCAGACGTGAGGACTTCGGCGGTAATATCAAGGCGGCACATATCTCCGACCTCCATAAAAGGAGATTCGGGAGAGGTGATTCGCGTATTTGCAGGCTTCTTGAGAAGGAAGCTCCCGATGTCATATTTATCACAGGTGACCTCGTATCGCGGACAGAGGAGAATTTCGAGTCCGAGGAGAAACTGCTGAAGCGGCTGTGCGGTATAGCTCCCGTTTATATGATATTCGGGAATCACGAGCAGAGCCTTCCCGAAAATGAACAGAAGCTCCTGCTTGAAATGCTCGGCAGAACTGACGTTATATTGCTGAGAAACCGCACTGTAAGGACTGTGATAAAGGACAGAAATATAAGCATTTTGGGACTTGAATCCGCATATACGGTCTATAAAAAGAACGGCGGCTACCGCGGACTTGACAAGGTAAGTGTCGGTGATATAAAAAATCTTATAGGAGACTGTCCGCCAAACGAGGACATATTGCTTGCTCACAATCCTCTGTTTGCGGAGGCTTATTCGCAGTGGGGAGCGGACATCACTCTCAGCGGACACATTCACGGCGGAGCGGTAAGAATACCGTTCACGGACATCGGACTGCTCTCACCCGAGAGAAGATTCTTCCCGAAATACTCAAAGGGAGTGTATACTCTCGGGAAAATGAAGCTCGGTGTTTCGGCAGGACTCGGCAAGCTCAGGCTGTTTGACCCGCCAGAGATAGTGATATATAGGCTTTAGGCAAGAAAAGCAAGAATGATCAGCATTACTCCTCCCACCCACGAGAGATCGCGGTTCAGGGAGGATATTTTTTTGCCCGTGAGACTGCCGAGGATGATCGCCGCGGCTCCCGTTAAAAGCGTCAGCAGTGAGGTCGTGAGGGGAGCAGAGTCCGAGAGTCCGCAGCCTATTCCCGTGGCGGCACAGTCGAGCGAGCTTGCGGCTGCAAGTGCAAAAGCCTCACGCACCGAAAGGGACTTCGAGTTATCGGTATCTGCCGCAGTATCGTCTAAATACAGGCGGATAACAAGGCTGAATGAGCCTGATTTGAGAATGAGGTCGCGGTCGGCAACACGGCTCATCAGCTTTCGGGTAATGCTCCTGAAAATGACGGAGATACCGATGAAGCCGATGATAAAAACGCTTGCCTTGCTGCACATTTTCGCGGAAATATGAGCTGTGAGCAGATCCGAGAGCAGCATAGCCGCTCCTATCACAGCCGAGCCGAAAACACAGACAACAGCCGCTGAGCGCTTGGGAATGCGGATACCGCTGCTGCAATATGATACTGCGGCGAGGAAAACGTCGAGATTTACGGTAAGGGCAATGAATAATTCTTTGAGCAAGGCAGACACCTCCGCGGTATTATATGCAGAGGAGCATGAAAGTGCTAAAATCAGTTTAAAGCATGAGTTTTTTTGTGATTTTTACTTGACTTTTAGCATAGATATGGTATAATAACAGCATAGCTGTTATTATAATTAATTTAGATGCTCTTGCAGATACGCAAATCAGAGATTTGCTCCCTGCATATCGGGCAATTATACCACAAAGCTATGCTTATGTGGTATAATTAATAAAAAGATTTTCAAAAAATTATTCTACATTATTCGCGTTGGGAGGGAAAGGAATGAAAGTAGGCGTATCAACTGCCTGTCTTTTCCCGAAGCCGCTTGAGGAATGCATTTATCAGCTCTCGGTCAATGGTGTTCAGTGCATTGAGATATTTCTCAACACACAGTCCGAGCTGAAAAAAAGCTTTGCAAGCGGTGCCGCGAAGCTCATGGAGCACTTTGAGGTGAAATGCGTTTCCGTACACCCGTTTACCTGCGAGCTTGAAACACTGATGTTTTTCTCGGAGTATGAAAGACGGCTGACTGACGCACTTGAATATCACAAGCGCTACTTTGAGTTCATGAATACTGTCGGAGCAGAGATATTTGTCTTTCATGGCGGAAAACCGGGACTTGCCCGCAACAAAGAGCTCTTTGCAGAGCGCTACAGCAGGCTTTACAGACTCGGAAGGGAATTCGGAGTTACTGTTGCACTTGAAAATGTATCAAGGTGCATGAGCGCTTCATCTGCCTTTGTCAAGGATATTGCAGGTATGCTCGGTGATGAATTTGCATTCGTGCTTGATACAAAGCAGGCTGTACGGGCAAACGAAAACCCGATGAGATTCCTCGACGCTGTGGGAAAGAGGACTGTACACGTCCATATAAGCGACTCTGGAGAGCTTGGTGACTGTCTGCTCATAGGCAGGGGAAGATTCAATTTTGCGGCATTTTTCGACAAATTGAACAGCTATGCTCCCGACAGCAGTGTCGTCCTCGAGCTTTACAGAAATAACTTCTCGGGGATAAGCGACCTTGTCTCAAGCTATAATATACTGAAAAAAATGACTGAACAATACAATAAGGAGAAATAGAAATGAATTGTCCGTTTTGTGCATATGAGGAGTCAAAGGTGGTTGATTCCCGACCGTCCGATAAGCGTATAAGACGCCGCAGAGAGTGTATGAAGTGCGGAGGAAGATTCACGACGTATGAGGCTGTGGAATATCCTCTGCTCATGGTCGAGAAGAAGGACGGAAACTTCGAGAGCTTCAACAAAAACAAGCTCATCGGCGGTATTTACAGTGCTATCAAGAAGAGACCCGTATCCGTTGAGAAGGTCACAGAGATAGCGGATTACGTCGAGAATTACTTTGCAAACTCACTGAGGACAGTGGCTAAATCGCGTGAGATAGGCGAGATAGTCCTTGAAAAGCTCAGAGAGATAGACCCCATCGCATACATAAGATTTGCCTCTGTATATGAGGATTTTACCGATATAGAGAGCTTTGTGTCGGTAATACGTGACCTTGAAAATAAAAAGGAAACAGAGACTTCTGAAAAGAAAGTCGGAGAGGAAAAGAAAAATGGATAATTTAATAGAAAAAATCAACGAGTTCATAAATGACCTTAATGACATAAATGAGGAAAAAAGCTTCTCGTCAGCAGAGTTTACAAAGTATAAGCTCTGGGCGATACTTCCGTATTTTATCCCGATCCTTTTCTTCATGCCGATAGTTAAGGACAGCAACTCGGGCTTCTGCAAATTCCACGCAAATCAGCAGCTCGCATGGCTCATAATCGCAATAATCTGCTCAGCAGTAGCAGGCGTTATCGGCTTGATACCGATACTTGGCACGATAATCAAGGGAGCAGTAATACTCTTAATGGTAGTAGCTGCTGCTATCCTTGCATATGCAGGCTATCAGGGCAAGGCTGTAAGGATACCCTTCCTTGGCAATATGAAGGTGTTCTGATAATCAGGACACCATTAAATCTGCGTTTGCTGTAATGCCGCACAGCTTACTGTGCGGCATATTTTAATTTACGGCAAGCTGAAGGCTTCCGCCATCCTCGCTGTAAACGAGTGAGGCAACTGCCGTATCATCACAGACAAGCAGCTCTGCGAGCATTTTTTTGTTATCGGGACTGTAATTCTTCACGTCATACACGTAGAGAGTAGCGTCCCTGCCTGCATATTCGCGCAGAGGCATACCCTGCTTGTCCTGTATTTCGGCATAGCGCTCGTATGTATCGGAGAACTCCGTCGGTATTGTTACGGATTTGCCTGCTATCTCCTCCACCTCCCAGCCGTGCATGGCAAAGTAGTCCGTGCGCTCGGCGGCTGTTGAAGCCGCAACAGGCGGATCCTTCGGTATCTCGGGACTTCTGCGCTCGGGAATGAATATGAAAGCCGAGACCATTACAACAGCGGCAGCAGAAAGAATTATCAGCATTTTCTTTTTTTGCATGAATCATCACCTCTGGAAAATATATTCCCGAGCCTGTGAAAATATGCATAATACAGGGAAGATCCACACATCGAAAGGAGCAGACATGGCACTTATCCGTCTTGACAGATTTATCTCTGAGCGAACAGAATACACAAGGAGTGAGATAAAGCAGCTTGTGAAAAAGGGGAGTGTTTCACTCGACGGCGCTACCGTAAAAGCGTCCGACGTGAAGATAGACCCCGAAGCTTCTGTTGTCACAGTCTGCGGAAACACCGTGGGAGCGCAGAAATATCGGTATATTCTCCTCAACAAGCCCGACGGCTATGTGTGCTCGACGGACGAAAAGGACGGAAAAACGGTCATGGAGCTTATCCCTCGTGAACTTAGAACAAAGAATATGTTCCCTGCGGGACGGCTTGACAAGGACTCCCTCGGAGCGCTGCTTATCACCGATGACGGACAGCTTGCACACAATATATTGTCGCCGCACAGCCATATCCCCAAAATCTATATTGTGAAACTTGACAGACCGTTTCAAAGTAATTATGTTGACTTATTTGAGCGCGGCATCACCCTCGGAAACGGCGAGCAATGTCTGCCCGCAAAGGCAGCTTGTGCGAAAAATTCCGATAAACTGGCATTTATTGAGCTGCATGAGGGAAAATATCATCAGGTGAAAAGAATGTTCGCTGCTGTTGATAACCATGTTGATGTACTCATGAGAATTTCTCTTGGAGGACTTATACTCCCCGAAAAACTGGCACTTGGCGAGTGTATGGAATTATTGCACAAAGATGTTGAAAACTTGTTCCGACCCCTTGATTTTACGCGTTTTTGCGAGGATTTTTTAGGTGATTTTTCGGCAAAACTAATAAATAGTATTTTGTAACTTTGGCAATTTAGCATCTTGAAAAATTCTGAAAAGTTTGGTATTATATTATTATAGCTGATAGCGGAAAGATATATCGGCAAAAATTAGAACTGAGAGGACTGGATTTAAATGGCAGGTTTACAACTTAAAGGCATTTATAAGAAATATCCGGGTGGCGTTGTAGCTGTTTCGGATGTTAATTTAGAGATAAGGGATAAGGAATTTATTGTTCTCGTTGGACCATCAGGCTGCGGAAAGTCAACAACTCTTCGTATGATCGCAGGTCTTGAGGAAATTTCAGAGGGTGAGCTCTACATCGGTGACAGACTCGTTAACGATATCGCTCCCAAGGACAGAGATATAGCAATGGTTTTCCAGAACTACGCTCTTTATCCGCATATGACAGTTTTCGATAACATGGCTTTCGGACTCAAGCTCAGAAAGGTACCGAAGGATGAAATTGAGAGAAAGGTAAACGAGGCTGCTAAGATACTCGACCTTACACACCTCCTCGACAGAAAGCCTAAGGCTATGTCAGGTGGTCAGAGACAGAGAGTTGCGCTCGGACGTGCGATAGTTCGTTCACCGAAGGTATTCCTCCTCGATGAGCCTCTTTCAAACCTCGATGCTAAACTCCGTGCACAGATGAGAACCGAGATCTCAAAGATCCACAAGAAGCTCGGTACTACATTTATCTATGTAACTCACGATCAGACTGAGGCTATGACAATGGGCGACAGAATCGTCTGCATGAAGGACGGCTTCGTTCAGCAGGTAGATACTCCTCAGAACCTTTATGAGAACCCCACAAACAAGTTCGTTGCAGGCTTCCTCGGATCGCCTCAGATGAACTTCATCGACGCTTCACTCAAGGAAGAGTATGGTCAGTATGTTGTTGAATTCGGTTCTGACGATACAAAGTCCTCAAGAGGCGTTAAGTATCAGATAATCGTTCCTGAGTCAAAGGTCAACGAGGATCTCGCTAACTACGTAGGCAAGGAGATAATCCTCGGCGTTCGTCCCGAGAGCATCCACGATGAAGAAATGTTCATCTCAAATGCTACAACAGGTATCATCGAAGCTGATGTTGATATTACAGAGCTTATGGGTGCTGAGACATTCCTTTACCTCCAGTGCGAGGGTATCCCGCTCACAGCAAGAGTTGACCCAAGATCAACTGCAAGACCGGGAGATCATATCAAGGTTGCTATTGATCCTAACAGGATCCACATCTTTGATAAGGAAACAGAGAATGCAATTGTAAACTGATAATTTACATTTCATATTTATCCTTTCTTTAGCACAGATTTAACGATCTGTCCGCGAAAAGCCACAGTTTATCCGCTGTGGCTTTTTGTCTTTATCGGAGAAATATTCAATTAAAATGATAGGAAAAGGTAGAAAAATGAGCAGGATTCATGATTATATTTATTCTCACAGGGACGAAATGGTCGATTTTCTGGGAAAGCTCGTCGCTGTAAAAAGCGTTCAGGGCGATGCAGAGGAGGGCTTCCCATTCGGACGCGGACCTGCTGAGGCTCTCGGCGTAATGCTTGAAAAATGCAGGGACGAGGGTTTTGCTGTTGAAAATGTTGAAAACTATGCAGGCTCGGCAGACATCAATGACCTTGAGCCTGAACTTGCTATACTCACGCATCTTGACGTTGTCCCCGAGGGAGAGGGCTGGAGCAGTGACCCGTATACGCTTACGGCTAACGGGGACAAGCTTGTCGGACGCGGTACGTGCGACGATAAGGGACCTGCTGTATCGGCGCTTTTTGCGGCAAAGGCGGTCAGGGAGCTCGGTATACCGCTGAAGAAGGGTGTCCGACTGATATTTGGCACGAATGAGGAAAACGGCTCGGCGGATATGGAATACTATCGCAAGAATCGGAAGCTTCCGCCCATGGTTTTCACTCCCGACGGCGAATACCCCGTGATAAATGCCGAAAAGGGAATGATTCGGGTGCATTTTTCAGCGCCCTTCACACACGGCACTATCAAGGGCGGAACGGTGATAAATGCTGTTCCGAGCAAGTGTGTTATCAATGTAAAGCTCATGGAAAACGGCGAACCTACGGCTATATGGGGCACTGAGGAGGGAGTTTCCGCGCACGCATCGACTCCCGAAAAGGCTGAAAATGCGATTACAAAGTTCCTGTCTTTCAACAATCACGGCGATAGCGTGTTGAAAACTCTGTCGGAGCTTTTCCCTCACGGTGAGTTTGACGGCAAGTCGCTCGGGCTCGGATTTTCTGACGATATATCGGGAAAAATGACCTGTGTGCTCTCTATGATAGATACAAGAGAGGGCAGACTGCACTGCGCTGTTGACATTCGTTTTCCGCTTGACAGGACATACGCTGAGATAAGCGGAATTGTCCGTGAAAAGCTCGAAAAATCGGGATTTACTGTTGATTCCTGTGAGGGTGTAGAGCCGCATATCACCGACGAGAACAGTCCGTTTGTGCAGTCGCTTCTTTGCGTCTATGAGCGAATTACAGGCGAAAAGGGCAGATGTATAGCTATCGGCGGCGGTACCTACGTCCACGACATCGAGGGCGGAGTTGCTTTCGGTGCGGAATTTCCAAACGAGGACGGTCATATGCATTGCCCCGACGAGTTCGTAACCGTGGATAATCTGCTGAAAAACGCCGAAATCATGGCAGAAGCCATAGTTGAAATATGCACATGAATGAGGTGTTTATATAGAAGTCTGTATGTTTTTATCGTGGGAAAACTTTGAAAGTAAGGCTTACAAAAGAAATATAGGGAAACTCTTCTCAAAAGGGTTTCCCTCAATAGAACACGCAAATTTCTGTATTAGTATCACATTTGTGTGTATGTTCAATTATTGGCTATCCTGCACAGATTTGCTTCGCCCGAGCCGATGTGGCGAAGCTCGCCGTTTTCAAGGCGGACTATGAGATTTGCGTTATCGTCGATACCCTCAGCCACGCCTTTAATGCTCTCGGAGCCGACATTTGCGGTTATCATATTGCCTGTGAGGAGCTCGCGGCGGCGGTATTCCTCAAGGAAACCGCGTTCCTCGATAGTTGCGAAATATTTTTCTATCCTGTTGAGAAGCTTGCTGCAAAGTGCGTTGCGGTCAACTTTCACTCCTGACTCGTCCTCAATAGACGACGCACGTTTCTTGAGTTCCGCGTCAAAGCTGGTGCCGACTGAGCGGATATTGATACCGATGCCGATTATCGCGTAGTCCAGCGACTGCATTTCAAGTCCCATTGAAGCCTCGGTGAGAATGCCGCAAATCTTTTTCCCGTTCATATAGAGGTCGTTGACCCACTTGACCCCGACCTCGTGACCGCTCAGAGTCTCAACAGCCTCCGCTCCAGCAACAGCCGCGGCTGTCGTTATCATTGAAGCAAATTCAAGGCTGAATGTCGGGCGGACGAGTATGCTCACGTAAATTCCCTTTCCCGAGGGAGAGATGAACGACCTGCCGAGCCGACCGCGTCCTGCACTCTGCATATCTGCGATTACCGTTGTGCCGTGCGGAGCATCCTCAGAAGCGAATTTTTTTGCAATGCTGTTGGTGGAGTCCACCTCGTCGTAGACGTAAAGCCTACGCCCTATCTGCTCGGTTTTCAGTCCGGACTCGATAAGCTCGGCTGAAAGGCGGTTGTTTTCGGGGGAGATACGGTATCCCTTGGCAGTTGACGATTCTATCACAAATCCCTCTGTTTCGAGTGCTTTAACTGCCTTCCACACCGCGTTTCTGCTGACTCCGAGACCCTCTGCAAGAGCCGCTCCCGAGACATATTTACCGTCCGCAAGAGCCTTCAGCAATTCAGATTTTATTGACATTGAATGCCTCCCGAATAAATTTGTCATACTAAGTATATCACATACGACAGGTATTTTCAAGCCGAAATTATACGGGAAATAATATTTTTCTGAGGAAAAAAACTGTGAATTTCAGAGCAATATAGTACCAAATTCTGTAAAAATTACGGTGGATAAGTTTTCCACATACTGTTGAATCGAGTGTGGATATATGTTCTCCTTTGTTGAAAACTATGTGGAAAATGTTGATAATCACGCAGAATAAGGGTTTTACATGGTTGACAAAGTTGAAAACGCTGTGGATAAACGGGGAAAATGTGTAAACAATAAACTTACACTGTGGAAAACGACTCCACAGCAGTTAAGAAGAAGGGAAGCAATTTGTATGAAAAAGCTTTTAGCAATATGCTCCATATTTTTTACAGTCTGTACAGCGTTCACTTCGTGCGGTGCAGAGGATGCGAAATATGAGACCGACGGTACAGAGCGCACCACCTACGTTGAGGATAAGGACGAGCGCGACAACGATTCCGCAGGCGATTATGCCAAGGACGCGATAGACGGCGCAAAGGACGCAGGCAAGGACCTCGTTGACGGCGCAGGAGATGCCGCTGATGACATTATCGACGGTGTTGACGGCAAAAAAGAGGACGATGTTACCCGTGAGCGCACTTCCAATGAGAAAACGCGCAGAAATCGTGACAGGTAACTGATGTATCCGTAAAAATTTGAATATAAAAAGAGGGGAGAATTTCGGAAATCTCCCCTCTTTTTTACTAATGCTTTACCACATGAACTCCACATCGGGAGCCTTTACCATGCTTGTCTCAGGCTCGGGCTCGGAAGGTACGGTATTCGCTTTGAGCAGTGCCTTTGCAGTCTCCTCGATCTCAACTATTTCGTGAAAATAGTCGTTTAAGGGAATCAATCCCTGAAAAAGCTCGTTTATACGGTCTGCAAGAGCGTGACTGAACAGTATTTCGGGTGAATTTACCTTCACGGAGGCACTCAGTCCCTTTTTTCTGAAAAATTTTTCCGCTTCGGGAACACTGCACGGCTTGAGCCGCTTGTATTCATCTCCGCCGATAGTCACACCGAAGTCCCTTTCGAGCGTATCTATCATTTTCAGGAACGGCTTGCAGTCTTCGGAAAGCTCTGCGCGGAATCGCTCCATAACAGCCGCATCGGGCTTTGATATGCGGAATCCGAACTCCGCTCCCTCGGGTGAGAGCTCAAAGAACAGAGTTGGGGTCTTGTTCCAGTATACCGCATTGTACCGCACATATATCCACAGCGTATCGCGGTAGTGGAGATACGGCGGAAAGGAGTCGTCGCGGTATATGCGTCCGACCTTGTACACCATGTCCTCATTATCGGAAAAAGGTCGGTATATCTCCTCTCCGAGCGCCTTTAACGGCTCGTAAATCTTCTCCGTGTATGTCTTTTTGTGCTCCTCAAACCACTGCTTGTTGTTATTCATTTTTATGCCGAGCAGGAAGTCGAGAGCCTCCTGCGAAAATCCGCTGAACATTTTATCACTCCATTAATAAGGGAAAATTGACTTTCAGGCGGTCGTTACGCGCCGGCGTTTGCGTATTTGCCCACCCTCACAAAGCGCGTACGTCGCGCGCTGTTTTCGCGTTAAAATCATTAATAAACAGAACTGATTTCCGCGAATGTAAGAAATGTAGCAACGCAACTTTTTTCAACCTGCTGTCAAGACCGCCATTTATGGCGCTTGTTTTAGTCTTGACGGATTGAATGTTTGTGGTATAATTGGCAAATGCGAACGCCGCTCAGATGAAAAGCCACCAAAATTTTGAATACTTGTTTATTATAACACACGGGAGCAGATTATTCAAGAGCGGCATATCAGCTCTCAGAAATAGTACACCCGGGGTAGTAGTGCGCGACTATCTCCTGCCAGCTATGCCCATCCTTTGCCATTGCGTCAGCACCGTACTGGCTCATACCGACCCCGTGACCGAATCCGCGTGTGGTTATGACGGCGCTGTCGTTTTCATAGCGTATATCAAAGCAGGCGGAGCGAAGTCCGAGAGCAGACCGCAGTTCGTTTCCGCTTATAGATTTATCACCTGCCGTAAGCGTGAGGACTGTTCCCGATTCCGAAACATCGGTGACTGCAAGCCATTCCGAGATGTCCCCCTCAAGCTTTATGTCTGGGAATGCGCTCCCGAGCTTCTCGCGGAGAGCTTCCGCATTGAACCGCACCTCCTCCATGTATTTGGGAGCGGACGTGTCGTAACTGCTGTCAACTGGCACGAGATAGTCAACCGCCGTACCCCACGCATTTTCGGCACTTTCGGTCTTTCCCGACGACATCGAGCAGAATGCCGAGATGATAGGACTGCCGTTGTAGGTGAGGATATAAGGCAGAACCTCATCGACAGCCTTGCTGACCTTTCCGTAGTATTCGTCGAAATTCTCGCCGTAATACTGCTTTATCTGCTCCTTTGTGAAGTATCCCTGATACTTTGAGGTGTCGTTGGAGAAATCTGCTCCTTTCAGCGAAGCGTCGGGCTTTGCACGTTCAAGAGCACGCTGTCTTTCCGCATAGGTATGTGCTGCGGCAGCCTGTGCCTTCAAGGCTTCGGGTTCAAATGACGCAGGCATTTCCGCACAGACAGCTCCGATAACGTAGTCCCTCACGGATACCTCTGTGACCTCTCCGTCCGCTGTATTCAGCACCTTATATGGTTCGTCGCTGACTGTCTCGTGTGCAGTCTCAGTCTCGGGAAGAGAGGTCTCCTGCTGAGTCTCCGTGCTGACCTCATTTGCGGTCTTATCCGCAGGAACAGCGGCTTTTGTACCTCCGCGCGATAATCTGACAGGTATTGCAGGGAGAACTCCTATCATAAGCGACAGGAATAGTATAACGGTAAGGTGTTTTTTCATGGTGAACGCTCCTTTTCTGACTGTCCGCTCCGACATGAAGTGTCTGACCGCGGATAAGTGCCGCAAATCATCACTTTAAGCCGAAAAAGTAATTGACATAAATTGAAATATAGTGTATAATATATTTTGAATATATTATTGGAGAGTGAAGAATATGCCGTTTATGAATTCTGATGATCGAATTGCAAGATTATGTGATGAGCTTATTAAAAATTCAAGGATCGATAATAAGCTTTATGACAAATATCAGGTCAAGAAGGGACTTCGCAACAGCGACGGCTCGGGTGTTGTCGCAGGTATCACGAATATCTGCAACGTACACGGATATATAATCAATGAGGGCGAAAAGGAGCCTATCCCGGGTCAGCTCATTTACCGCGGATATAATATCAATGACCTTATCAATAACGTTGAGGACGAGGACCGCTTCGGATATGAGGAGACTGTTTTCCTCATGCTCTTCGGACGCCTCCCAAACAAGAGAGAGCTCAAGAACTTCCAGACATACCTTGGCGTAATGAGAGATCTCCCCGAGGGCTTTGTTGAGGATATGATACTTAAAGCTCCCTCAAATAATATCATGAATAAGCTTGCACGTTCTGTTCTTGCACTCTATTCATACAACAACGAGTGTGAAAACAAGGATTTTGAGAACGAGATGCTCATTGCTATGAGTCTCATTGCAAAGCTTCCTGTTATCATGGCTTCAGCTTATCAGGTCAAGAGAAGAGTTTTCGATAACATGAGCCTGATTATGCACCCGATAAACTATGAGGAGACTGCGGCTCAGTGCATACTCTCACTTCTTCGTCCTGACAGACAGTATACAGATGCTGAGGCAAAGCTGCTTGACCGTATGCTCATGCTTCACGTTGAACACGGCGGCGGCAATAACTCCACATTCACCTGCCGAGTGCTCACATCTTCGGGTACAGACCCGTATTCAGCTTATGCTTCGGCAATATGCTCGCTCAAGGGTCCCCGTCACGGCGGAGCTAACCTCAAGGTTATACATATGCTTGATAATATCAAGGATAATGTAAAGAACTGGGAGGACGAGAGCGAAGTAGCTGACTATATGAGAAAGATACTCAGGGGCGAGGCAAACGACGGCTCGGGACTCATCTACGGTATGGGTCACGCTGTATACACTATCTCTGACCCCCGTGCAGTTATCCTCAAGAGGAAGGCATTCGAGCTTGCAAAGGGCAGAGAGATAGAGGCTGAATTCAGACTTCTTGACACTATCGAGCGCCTTACTCCCGAGCTCTTCAAGGAAGTAAAGGGCAAATCTAAGACAATGTGCGCGAATGTTGATATGTATTCGGGACTTGTTTACAGAATGCTCGGCATACCCGAAGAGCTCTTTACGCCTATGTTTGCTGTCGGACGTATGGCAGGCTGGGCTGCTCACAGAATGGAAGAGATACTCACGAGCAGCAGGATAATCCGTCCTGCATACAAGGCAATTGCCAAGGAAAGAGAGTATATAAAAATAGATAACAGATGAAAATTCTGAAAGCTTTTGCGGCAGCCGTTTCAGCGGCAGTGCTGCTCACAGGCTGCTCATTCGGCTCGGATATTGACGGACTTATGGCTCCGCCGAAGCTGAGTGTTGAACAGGAGCAGATATACAAGGCGCTCACAGACGCGACGGGTACCTCCATAAGCCTTAAATATCCAACATCGGGAAAATATCTCTCAGCATTTATCGTTGAGGATATTGACGGCGACGGCGGAAACGAGGCTGTCGTTTTCTATGAAAAGACGGGTCTTACCGTAGAGGAAAACATTCTCCGCATCAATATCCTTGACCGTACAAACGGCAAGTGGCGGTCGGTGTGTGATACTCCTGCTGAGGGCGCAAATATCGAAAAGATAATCATTTCAAGGCTCGGGACGA
The DNA here is from genome assembly GCA_900319195.1 of uncultured Ruminococcus sp. Taxonomy (GTDB): domain Bacteria; phylum Bacillota; class Clostridia; order Oscillospirales; family Ruminococcaceae; genus Ruminococcus. The sequence continues at coordinate 19,642 of ONNL01000070.1, forward strand.
ATGACAAGATAAACCTTATCATCGGCACGACGCTTATCAACCGCTCGGAGAAGAATGCTGCGATATACAATTACAGCTCCGACGGCAGTATCGTCAAGACCTTCTCGAAATCATGCTCGTTCATTGATGTGACAGACCTTGACGGCGATAAGGAAAACGAATTTCTCATGCTGACGGGCTCGTCGGGAGACAGTCCTGCCGCGGCTGAGGCTTATAAGCTTGACACTCAGGGCACCTATCATCAGTACAGCGTTAGCCTGAGCGGGAGCTTTACGGAATTTGACAAAACAAAATACGGAAATTTCGGCTCGGACGGCAAGGCACTGTATATAGACGCTGTTTCGGGCACAGGATATATACAGACAGATGTGATATATATGGACGGCAAGGGACTTCATAAGGTGTTTGAAATACCCGAGGAATCGCTTTCTACCGTGAGACCCTCGGGGTGCTCGTGTGCCGATATAGACGGCGACGGGACTATCGAGATACCTGTTCAGGAGCTCTCCCCCGGATATGAGGACGTATCTGTGAGCGAGCAGATGAACATTACAGAATGGATGTATATAGACGGCGAAAATACGCTGAAGAAGAAATATTCATCATATTACAGCGTCGCGGACGGCTATATCTTCCTGTTCCCTGAAAAATGGAGGGACAGGATAACGGTAAAGCGTGACGCGGTAAATGACGAGATAGTTTTCTGCTCATATACGAACGGGCAGGTCGGCAGAGAGCTCATGCGGCTTTACTGCGCGACGGATTCTCCCTCGGAGGAGGACAGGCTCGCAAACGGCTATTCTCTGCTGAGAACAAAGGGCGAGACGGTATTTCTTGCCTGCATTCCCGAATATGAGGAGCCGTATGACGATAATCTGGCGCTCACCTCGGCTGAGCTTACGCTCGGATTCAGAATGAGCGAATAAATAATAAGGAGTGATATCTGTGAAAAGGATCCTGATCTGTGAGGACGAAGCTACTATTCGTGAATTTGAAGTTATAAACCTCAGGCGAGCAGGCTATGAGGTTGTAGATGTTGACTGCGGCGAGGCTGCTCTCGAGACCTTTGAAAAGGAACACGGGAACTTCGATATCGTACTCCTTGACATCATGATGCCAGGTATAGACGGCTTTACGGTCTGCAAGAAGATACGTGAGAAGAGCTCGACTATTGGCATAATCATGCTCACAGCAAGAACTCAGGAAATGGATAAGGTAAGCGGACTTATGATAGGCGCGGACGACTATATCACAAAGCCGTTCTCTCCCTCGGAGCTCACTGCGCGTGTTGACGCTATATACAGGCGAGTGTGTATGAGCTTTATCAAGAATGAGAACCGCTCGGTCATTGAATCGGGACCGTTTGTGCTCAACCTGAAAAGCCGCACCGTCACTAAAAACGGCGTACCGATAGAGCTTACTCAGGTGGAGTATCAGATACTTGAATTCTTCATGAACAACAAAAACACCGCTCTCGACCGCGCAAGCATACTCAATCACATCTGGGGCGAGAGCTATTACGGCGACGACAAGATAGTTGACGTAAATATCAGACGTATCCGCATGAAAATAGAGGAGGAACCCTCTAACCCAAAATTCATCATAACCATATGGGGATACGGATATAAGTGGAATGATGCTCAGTAATGGCTAAAAAAACGATCACAAGACGCTGGATAACAAACAACCTCGGAGTTGTCGTGCTGGCTCTGCTCGTTATCGAGCTTGCCTTCATCTACGCGATACAGAATTATTTCTACAACTCCGCGAGACAGTATCTTGTTTCAAAAATAAATGCCGTAACAAGCGTCCTGAGTATACATTCGCAGGACAGCGCGGCAAATTTTTCGGCAGAGATGCGAAATATGCTTGAGACCTTTGACGAAAAGGACAAGATCGAGCTTATGGCTATAAACTCAAAGGGGAGAGTCGTTCTCACCTCGTCGGGATTTTCTCCGGATTCGGACATGGATATGCCCGATTATGAGGACGCAATTGCCGCAGATGCCGAAAGGTCATACATAGGAAAGCTCCCGGGCGGCGAAAAGATACTCGCCGTTTCTGTGCCCATATCCTCGCTCAGCAGCGAGTACAGCTCGGTGAGAATGGTAACATCGCTCACCGAGATAGACAATACCATAAAGACCTACATCGCCGTTGTCACCTTCGTGTGCATTGCAATAATCGCGGTGATACTCCTTGCGGGAATCTATTTCGCAGGCACTATCGTAAAGCCGATAACGCAGATAAGCGGTATCGCAAGCAAGTTCGCAAAGGGCGATTTCTCGGTGCGTATTGATAACGACAGCAATGACGAGATAGGCGACCTCTGCACAGCTATCAATCACATGGCTGACGAGCTCTCGACTTCGGAGGAAATGAAGAATGAATTCATCTCATCTGTATCGCATGAGCTGAGGACTCCGCTCACGGCGATAAAGGGCTGGGCGGAAACGCTCATGATAGACGGCGGCGGAAGTCCCGAGACCATGAAAAAGGGTGTTGGCGTTATCGTCAGCGAGACGGAGCGTCTTTCGCAGATGGTCGAGGAGCTCCTCGATTTCTCGCGTATGCAGAATGGTCACTTCACGCTTCAGAATGCAGATATGGATATACTTGCGGAGCTTGGTGACGCTGTGCTCATCTACGGTGACAAGGCAAGGCGCGAGGGAATACAGCTCATATATAACGACCCCGAAATGCTCCCCTTCGTATATGGCGATAAAAACCGCATAAGACAGGTATTCATCAACATCATCGACAATGCTGTAAAGTATTCGTCGGCAGGGGATACTGTCACGGTAAACGCCTATGAGGACGAGGGAATGGTCATAGTTTCGGTATCTGATACGGGCTGCGGAATCAAGGAATCAGACCTTGCAAAGGTAAAGACCAAATTCTATAAGGCTAATCACACGCGCAGAGGCTCGGGCATAGGACTTGCCGTTGCTGACGAGATAATCGCTATGCACGGCGGAAAAATGGACGTTTTCAGCGCAGGTGAGGGCAAGGGCACAACGGTGACTATATCACTGCCTGCAAAGAATAATAATTCATAAGGTGATGCAATGAGTAATAAAAAATCAAACGGCGGAGAGAAATTCAAGTCCAAGATAGGCGGACAGGCGCTTATTGAGGGCATAATGATGCTCGGTCCCGATACGGGAGCAATGGCGTGCCGACTTCCCGACGGCTCGATAGATGTCGAGACATGGGAGGAAAAAAACGGCAAGAGCGCTCCGTGGTACAGAAAGGTGCCGCTCGTAAGAGGGTGCACGAACTTTGTTATCTCGCTCGTAAAGGGCTATAAATACACAATGAAGTCGGCTGAAAAGCAGCTCACCGAGGAGGAAAAGGCGGAGGAGGAGAATGCCTCGGCTATCTTTCAGGTCATGATGTACCTCGGAATACTTGTCGGAGTGCTCCTTGCGGTCGGACTTTTCGTGTTCCTGCCGAAATTCATAACGGGACATATTCTCTCAAAGGACTCCTCAAAGATAATCCGCTCGCTTATCGAGGGCGTTGTGAAGATAGTTCTTTTCGTGGCATATATGTGGGTCATAAGTCTCATGAAGGACATTCGCCGTCAGTACGGCTATCACGGCGCCGAGCACAAGACCATTGCCTGCCATGAGGCAGAGCTTCCGCTCACAGTTGAGAATGTCCGTCCGCAGACACGCTTCCATAAGCGATGCGGAACGTCGTTCATATTTATAGTGCTCATTGTGAGCATTTTCGTGATGTGCTTTGTACCGTTCAGTGAGGTATGGCAGAGAGTGCTCGCAAGCCTTGCACTTCTGCCCGTAGTTGTCGGAGTTTCGTATGAATTCATTCGCTATGCGGGAACTCACGACAATATGCTGACGAGGATACTTTCAGCTCCGGGACTTGCAATGCAGAGGATAACCACGCGCGAGCCCGACGACAGCATGATAGAAATAGCGATTGCCGCTCTTACACCGTGTATTCCCAAGGACAAGGCGGACGACAAGTGGTAAGCAGGAAGTCGCTGTATGACGAATACAGGCGCATTTTCGAGGAAAAGGGCATTGACGACTTTGACCTCACCTGTATTTTTCAGGATATGCTCGGTGAGAGGTTTCCGCTTATGGACAGCGGAAAGGCTGTCCCCGAGGAGCTTGAAGCGAAGATACGCTCACTCGCTGAGAGTCGTGCGGAGGGTTATCCATTGCAATATCTGCTCGGTGAATGGGAGTTTTACGGCTATCCGTTCAAGGTTCGTGAGGGAGTACTGATACCGCGTCCCGATACGGAGACGCTGATAGAGGACGTGCTGAGGATATGCCGTGAAAACGGAATGAAGTCCCCGAGAATTGCCGACCTTTGCAGCGGAAGCGGCTGTATTGCGATAACGCTGAAAAAACAGCTCCCCGACGCAGATGTATGCGCGGTCGAGCTGTCTGATACGGCTCTTGAGTGCATGAGGGAAAATGTAGCGCTCAACGGCACTGACATACATATTATAAAGGGCGATGTCATGATTTCTGCGGCTGTTGAGGCTGTCGGGAAGAGGGACATTATCGTCTCGAATCCGCCGTATCTAACGGCAAAGGATATGTCCGAGCTCATGACAGAGGTAAGGTATGAGCCTGAAACAGCGCTTTTCGGCGGTGATGACGGTCTTGACTTCTACCGCGTGATGACTCCGCTGTGGAGGGATTCGCTCCGTGACGGAGGGTGGCTGGTCTATGAATTCGGACTCGGACAGCATGATGATGTGAAAAGAATACTTGAAGAAAACAGCTTTGAAAATATATCGCTGAGCCGTGATGCCGCGGGTATCATAAGGACGGCTTCGGCACAGAAAATCGGAGGAAAGAAAAATGGCTAAAAAGGAACTTGCAAAAAAAGCTGCCGTTATTCGTGTCACCTCTAAGGAGGACAGAAAGGCGGCTCTTGACGGTGCACTGAAGATCATCGAGAAGAGATACGGAGCAGGCGCTGTTATGCGTCTCGGACAGACCAAGACCCTTGATGTTGACGCTGTCCCGACAGGCTCCATGACGCTTGATATGGCACTCGGTATAGGCGGTGTCCCCAAGGGACGCATCGTCGAGATATACGGACCTGAGAGCTCGGGTAAGACTACCGTTGCGCTCTCTATCGTTGCACAGGCTCAGAAGGCGGGCGGCGAGGCGGCTTTCATTGACGTTGAGCACGCGCTTGACCCTGTTTACGCAAAGCAGCTCGGAGTTGACATAAACGAGCTTCTCGTTTCACAGCCTGACAGCGGCGAGCAGGCTCTCGAGATCGCGGAGGCACTTATCCGCTCGGGAGCTATCGACGTTATCGTCCTCGACTCTATTGCAGCTATGACGACCCGTGCCGAGATCGACGGTGAAATGGGCGACCAGCACGTAGGTCAGCTTGCAAGACTTATGTCACAGGCTATGAGAAAGCTCACGGCGGCTATCTCAAAATCGAACTGTGTTGCCATATTCATAAATCAGATACGCGAAAAGATAGGCGTTATGTATGGCAACCCCGAGACGACTCCCGGCGGACGTGCACTGAAATTCTACTCCTCGGTACGTATTGAGGTAAGAAAGGGCGAGGCTATAAAGTCAGGCGGCGAGATAATCGGTGCCGCAACAAAGTGCAAGGTCGTAAAGAACAAGGTCGCACCGCCTTTCAAGGAGTGTGTATTCGACCTTATGTACGGCTCGGGAATATCACGCACGGGCGAGGTGCTCGACCTTGCTGTTGACCTTGACATCATCAAGAAGGGCGGCTCGTGGTTCAGCTATAAGGACAAGAAGCTCGGACAGGGACGCGATAACGTCAAGGAGCTTCTAAAAAGTGATCCCGAGCTCATGAAGGAGATCGAAGACCAGATAATCGCTCGCAAAGACGAGATCGACACCACCGCAAAGGCAAAGAAGGCTTCTTCGGACGAGGAAAAGCCTGCTGTCGTGAATGTAAAGGGAGCGGACGATTCCGCTGCCGACAGCAATGACGACCTCCTTGCAAACATAGACGAGGACTTCGAGGAATTTACTCCTGCTGACGAGTGATGAAGGTCACTGCGGTAAAAAAATACAAGGGCATGACCTATGAGGTCGAGCTCGACGGCGAGCGGAAGATATACCTTCATGCCGATATTCTCGTGGACTATGATGTCCGCACGGGCATGGAGCTTGACCGCACGGAGCTCAGAAAGATAATCTATGCCTCAAACTTCCGAAGGGCGTACCAGTATGCGCTCTACCGCCTTGATTTCCGCGATTATTCGGCAAAGGAAATGAAGAAGAAGCTCGTTGACACATATAAGAATGAGGCTCTCTGTGAGGCGGTAATAAAAAAGCTTGAGAGCAACAACTTCATCAACGACGAGCGGCTTTCCGCGAGATTGGCGGAAAAGTACGTCATGACCAAAAAATTCGGACTCCGCCGCGCCAAGAGGGAGCTCATACTCAAGGGTATAGGCGAGCTCATGGCTGAGGACGCTCTTGCACCGTATGAAGAACGGGTCGGGGAGAATCTTGCGGAGCTCATAGAAAAAAAGTATTCGCGTCGGCTCACGGACAGGGACGACAGGAATGCGGTAGAAAAGGTGAAAAACTCGCTTGTGCGGCTCGGGTATGGCTTTGACGAGATAAACCGCGCTGTGAGGGAATATTTTGACAGTCTTGAACAGGACTGATACAGGAGGGCAACAGAATGCCGATAAAGGTTGGAATGGTCTCGCTCGGGTGCTCAAAGAATCTTGTGGACTCCGAGAGAATGCTGTATAAGCTCAGAAAGCACGGCTATGAGCTTGTGACAGAGCCGGGACTTGCTGATGTTGCGATAGTCAATACCTGCGGCTTTATACAGTCCGCAAAGGAGGAGGCTATCGAGACAGTGCTTGAGCTCGGAAAGCTCAAGGAGGACGGTACACTGAAAAAAATAGTGCTGACAGGCTGTCTGACCGAGCGCTATAAGGAGGAGACTGCCGAGCAGTTTCCCGAAGCTGATGCCGTTATCGGAATTGGCGACAACAAGGACATCGTCGATGTTCTCGACCATGTTCTCGCAAACGAGAGATATGTCAGCTTTGCTCCGAAGCTCGATGCCGAGCTCACAGGAGAAAGACTTATATCAACACTGCCGTTTTTCAGCTATCTGAAGGTGGCAGAGGGATGCTCGAACTGCTGTACATACTGTGCGATACCGAAGATACGCGGAAAATTCCGCAGTGTTCCCATTGAGGACTGTGTGGCTGAGGCTCGCAGACTTGCGGAAAACGGCGTGAGTGAGCTCGTTGTCATAGCACAGGACACCTCACGCTACGGCGAGGACCTCTACGGCGAATCGAGACTTCCGAAGCTCCTCCGTGAGCTCTGCAAAATAGACGGACTCAAATGGATACGCACACTTTACTGTTATCCCGAGCGCATTACAGATGAGCTCCTCGATACGATAGCAAGTGAGCCGAAGCTCGTGAAATACCTTGAAATACCGATACAGCACTGCAACGGCGATATTCTCAGCCGCATGAACCGCTGGGGCGACGAAAAACAGCTTGAAGCGCTCATTGCACATATAAGAGAGCGCGTCCCGGGAGTGCTTATACGCACGACGCTCATCACGGGATTCCCCGGGGAGACCGAGGAACAGTTCACACAGCTTGCTGAATTCGTGAAGAGAGTGCGCTTTGACAGGCTCGGCTGCTTCGCATATTCACGCGAGGACGGCACGAAGTCGTATGACTTCCCCGACCAGATCGATACCGAGACTGCCGAGCACCGCGCGGACATAATCATGGAGCAGCAAATGCTCATAAGCGCGGAGGACAACGAAAAACAGCTCGGCAAGGAGTTTGAGGCAGTCGTCGAGGGCTTCGACAGGTTCGGAGAATGCTGGTTCGGACGCACAAGGCATGACGCTCCCGATATTGACGGAAAAGTATTTTTCAGCTCAGAGGACAAACTTGCGGTCGGTCAGTTTGTCAGAATAAAAATTACCGATACACTTGATTATGATTTGATTGGAGAGGTGATCTCAGAATGAATCTGCCAAATAAGCTGACACTTTTGAGGGTGCTGCTTATCCCGTTTTTCCTGCTTTTTATGTATATTGACATACCATGTCACTACCTTATCGCGCTTGTGATATTCGCGGCGGCTTCGATAACGGACGCGCTTGACGGCCACATTGCAAGAAAGAACAATCTTGTAACTAACTTCGGAAAGTTCCTTGACCCGCTTGCAGATAAGGTGCTCGTTATCTCGGCACTTACCGTGTTTGTTGAGATGGACGAGGTGAAAATGGGAGCAATACCGCTTATGATCATAATCGCAAGGGAGTTCATGGTCTCGGGACTCAGACTTCTTGCGGCTGACAGCGGAGTTGTCGTTGCGGCAGGAATATGGGGCAAGCTCAAAACTGCGTTCACAATGGTCGCTATCGTTGCAACGCTCTTCTGGCTGAGCGTGTGCAGGGACTTCGATCTTGGTATCCCGAGCGGCTTCTGCAAGGCTGTTGACAACGTATTCATACCGATACTTATCTGGATATCGGTCGTACTCACCGTTATTTCGGGAGCAGTTTATCTGAAAGGCTATTGGCATCTCATCGACTCCGATAAGTAAAGGAGGACAAACATGAAGCATTGTGCAGGACAGATAAGGTATCTCATCGCAATAAAGGAGCTTCTTGAAAAGGAGGATGAGGTGCGCTGTGTCAGCATTTCGCGTCACCTCGGCGTTTCCCGACCGAGCGTCAGTAAGATGCTCAGGTGCCTTGTCAATTCGGGATATGTCTATGAGGATTTCTGCAACAGCGTGGAGCTTACTCCCGAGGGAGTAAAGGCTGTTGACGATATCTTCGAGAGCTTCAGCGAGGTGTATGTGTTCTTTCATAAGTTCCTTAAACTGCCCTCCGAGGAGGCACATAGACAGGCAATTCTCTTTATCACCGATTTTCCACAGGATACTTGTAAACGTCTGAAAAAAATCGTAAAGAGAACAGTTCATAAACGGACGAACTGATACAGAAATTTTGTACGTTTTATCGGGGGGAAACTTTCTGAGGAAAGCTTTGTGCCAACAGCACCCCGTAACCTCTGTTCTACGGACATCGTCTCGCCTGTCGGCTCGGTCGGTGCTTCTGCTTCGCAGAGGTGTACCCCAAGGGCACTTCCGTTGGGCGTCCACCGGA